>JAAYLU010000024.1 GCA_012521675.1 Synergistaceae bacterium
CCCGATCGGCTGCCCCGCCGCCCGGGCCATAAACATCTCGTCTCGCCGCTGCCGTGCGTCCTTCAGCGTCACATACGGATAAGGGCCGAGCGAAATTTTCCGTTCGCGGCCATCCTCCCAGTACCGCACAACGAAATACCTGCGACCTGACGGCGCCACCTGCAAATACAGGTTCCTTTCGTCGCGCAAGGCGTAAGTGGTAGATCGCGCCTTAGCAGACTTGACTGCGAGATCCGTTAATGCCATTTACATCGCCCCCTGCCATTACCGTACAACGACGCCCCCGCCTCAATCCCGTTGTACGGTTTTTTGTACGGTCATGCGTCGGATTCCGTCGCATTCTATCGCACACCACCGGACACAATACCATGAAAAGCCCGCTCTCGGCGGGCTTAACGCAATACCACGGCTTTCACCGCATAAAATACTGGTGGGCCTACCTGGACTCGAACCAGGAACCTTCCGGTTATGAGCCGGTGGCTCTAACCACTTGAGCTATAGGCCCTCCTTTGAAGCGCTGCTCATTATACGCCAGTGCGACGGAGAAAAGCAATAGTCGATCTCATTTACGAATAAGCGCGCCTGTTCGTCAATCCTCTATTGTAATACATCCCACCGGGCAGCTGTCGGCAGCTTCAACGGCGCAGTCGCCTCCCTCAGGGCGTATTACCTTGGAAACCCCGGCATCCTCGTCCATCGAAAATACCTCGGGACACACCTGAGCGCACACTCCGCATCCGATACATTCGTCCTTCTCCACGTATACACGCATGAAAGATGAAGTCACCTCCCTTCCATCAAGGGGGATTTTATATCAGCGGGAGGGTATCGTCAAACCTCGCCTTCATCTGAAATCATCATGCGCGGTTTCCCGTCCTCGTCGCTCTCCAGCCGCAGGAGGGCCCTGTACGATGCGACCGCCTTCTCCGATGGCTCGGATGCGACGATGAAGACACCTGTCCCCACGACCTCGACGCCAAACTCCTTGGCGACGAGGAGCATTCCCGCGGCCGTGCTTCCGCCTCTCATAAAATCGTCGATTATGACCACTTTTTTTCCGCTGGACAGCTGCTTGGTACCCATGTACATCGCCTTTATCTCGCCGTTCTTGGTCGGGTAGTGCACGGTAACGGCCGAGCCGTCGCTGGCCCTGTTTCTGAAACGGCAGACAGCGAGGGGTATCCCCATCGCATGAGCGGTGAAGAGGGCGAGCGGAATCCCCTTGACCTCGGACGTCATCACGATGTCCGGGCGCATCTCGCTGAACAGGGACGCCATTATGTAGCCCAGTCTAAGCCCGAAGTGCGGGTTGAAGAGGATGTCGCTATAATACACCATCCCGCCGGGCAGAAAGCGCTCCTCGTCGTTCAGCAGGACCACTAGGTCCTCGAGGAAACCGCGCTTGACATCCTCGTCCAGGCGGGGCACGAAAAAAGCGCCCCCCGTCCTTCCCCTGTCGACCGTTATGCCGCCGAGACCCTCCTTCGCGAGTGACTCGTCGATTATCGTGACGTCGTCGCTGATGACTGTCTTCGAGACGAGAAAGTCCTCGGCCAGCGACGTCAGGGAGAGCTGCCTCGACGGACAGGTGAGAAACCTCGTGGCGATCCGTATCAGTCTTTCCGTTCTTTGTCCTCTCATCGGTCATCACTCCAGAATCAATATTTTTTTTATCCATCCGATGCCGCCAAGGACCGCGGCTGTTCTTGCACATTCATCCCCGTCTATGAAGAATGAGAATGCAGCGCCTCCGCTGCCTGTTATCCCCCATGCGAGGGCGCCGCCCTCATCGAAAGTCCTGAAAAGATCGTTGTATTCAGGGTGAGCCTCCATGAGAAAAGGTGCAAAGTCGTTGGGGAGCAGGCCGTAATGTCGACAGGCCCCAAGCTTGCCCATCACGTCGTCTCTCTCCATCTCCGCCTGATCCTCGCTCATCAGGCGCGAGGACCCGAATCTCGCCGCCAGCAGCGAGAACGCCCTGCGTGTCGACATGCTCCACGAGGGTATGGCGACAACGACGTGATAGTGCGGAGGGTTGTACGGCAATCGTTGGACGTCCTCCCCTCTTCCGCCGACTTGGGCCCATTTTCCGCCTTCCAGGAAAAAGGGAACGTCGGAGCCCACCTCCTCGCCTCGCAACGAGTTTTCCTCGCTCAAAAACAGGTTGAGCCACGAGATCAGCGTGGCCGCGTTGCCACTGCCCCCTCCAAGGCCGCTTCCAGGGGGGACCTCCTTGTGAAGTCGCAGCCTCAACGGTGGAAATTTCCCCCTGGTCGCCGCCAACTCAAGGACGTCTTCAAGGATATTTCTGCCTTTGATTTGCAAGCCGGTGACATTAATCTTATTCTTTACATTATGACCATAATCGGTCTCTATTGTCAATGTTTCAACCGGGGAAAGTCGGTAAAAAAGGGAACGCAGTTCGTGGTAACCGTCCTCGCGCCTTCCAATGACGCGCAGTGTGAGATTCAGCTTGGCCGCCGACGGCAGACAGTAGATCAATTCCACCTCTCCCTTCCGTGCATGATGAAATAAAGTATGCCCCTCCACACTTCATGTGGCGGGGCATACCTGGATGCATGTGCAATTTCGGGCTAACTTCTGTTGCTTGGCAAAAGCTCCAACTCGACCTCGCGGGTCAGGAGCTCCGCATAGCTGAAGGAGACTTTGCTGTCTTGGGATTCAACGTAAAGAGTGAAAAGTTTCGGATAGGTTTCGAGGACGACTCCCTGACGCTCCTCGACCTTGCGGCGTCCCTTGGCCGTCCGGTAGCGGACCGTCAGCCCCTTGTACATTGCCACTTGCTCTCGGATCGATACTATGTTTCCTGCCATTCAAGTCACTCCTAGTAACTCGTCGTGCAGAATATGGTACCATGAATACAGAAAAATATCAAATTTCTCGGACCCCTCATGTCCGGGGATTCGAGCCTCGGAGTGGCGGCGGACTGAATCAAGCGCGCCGTTTCAACCTAGACGGTATCAGTATTCGCGCCTCTCCCGCCCTCCTCGTGTACCCCTTTGCGTCCAAGTACTCGAGCAGGGGCAGGACAAATTTCCTGGTGCTTTCGGTCAGATCCCTTACCCTGGCCAGGGTGAAGCCCTCCCTCTCCTTCAGCAGCAGATCCAGGAGCCTCTCCTCGACCTCCGCCGACAGAACGAATCCCGACACTATGGACAGGATCCCGGTCTCGCGCATCTCCTTCAGCAAGGACGCGAAGCTCTTCTCGTCCAGCCCGGACTCCGCCGCCAGCTCCTCTATGAGCGGAGGCTGAAAGCCCCTTCTTCTGCATATGTCCAGGAGAGTCTCGGATTCCCTGGCGAACCTCTCGTCGTCGCGCGGCGTGAAGGTGCTCAGCCGGACGAAACCCTCCCCCGCGACTATCACGCCGCCCGAGACAAGAATCTCCAGGAAGGCCCTGGCGGTTCTCGGCTCGAAGCCCTTCAGAGCACTACGTGACACCTCGTCCGCGACGGCTCCCGCCTGCGACGGATGCGCCTCGTGGAAATCACGAAGGAAGGAGACGACCTCCGTAGCCAGCCCGACCGTTCTTTCGGGCGACAGGAAGAGCTTCCTCTCTCCCTGCAGAAATACCACTCCCGCCCGAGCGATTTCCTCGCGGCCTTCATCCGGTGTGAGAAGGAGCATCAGTCCTTTGGGGTCCATACGCAACCTCTCGCCGATCTTCACTACGTCCGACGGGGCCTCCTGCAAGTGCCGCACAGTCTCGTCCAGGCTCAGGATCCCCGAGGAGTCGAGAAGCACTGTGAACCTCTCCTCCGGCGACTCGGCACCGGCCAGCGCCGAGATGCGCTCTACGCACGCCATCCTGGCGCTCCTCCCACGCGGTTTCGACGCGTAGGCGGAGAGGACTCGTCCTCCCGCGATCGTCTCCAGCGGACTGTACCTACGGACGACGAACCTTTGGCCGACCAGGCACACGACCTCTTCCTCCGTGATAATCTGCGCCGGAACCGTCTCACCGCCCTTCATCGAGGGTGATTGAAGGAGGGAGATCCTCGCTGTGACGTCCGACGTCCCTATGTGAAGGCGCACTCGCTGCCAGTGCCTGAGGGAGGGAACGCTGTCCAGTAGGCGAAATTCGCACTCGAAGCACTTGGTCGGCGCGTATATCCCCTTGGCGGCCAGCACGTCTCCCCTTGCGATCTCGTCTATCGATACCCCGGCCAAACTGACAGCGACCCTCTGCCCCGCCATTGCGACATCGGCGTTAGCTCCGTGTACCTGCACGCTTCGTATCCGCCCCTCCCGCCCGGACGGCAGAACCACTCCCTCCGCGCCGGGACGGAGCTCGCCCCTGTAGGCAGTACCGGTTATCACAGTCCCGAAGCCTGACATCGGGAAGGTCCTGTCCACCGGAAGGAAGAAGGGCCCCTTCCTGGGGCGCGGGGTTATCCTGTCCACGAGCAGTGCCAGCTCCCTCCTCAGTAGATCCATACCCCTTCCCTCCAGGGCCGAAACCGGCACGATCGGCCTCCCCTCCAGGAACGTCCCCTTCAGGCAGTCGCGCACGTCCTCGAGTGCCAGCTCCATCAGCTCGGAGTCCACCGAGTCCGTCTTGGTCAGTGCCGTCAGTCCATCCCTCACCCCGAGCAGGTCGAGAATCTCCAGGTGCTCCCTGGTCTGAGGCATGACTCCCTCGTCTGCCGCCACCACCAGCAGCACTCCGTCTATTCCCGAGGCGCCCGCTACCATCTGGCGGATAAATCTCTCGTGCCCGGGCACGTCGACAATGCTTGCGATTCGGCCATCATCGAGCCTCAGGGGTGCGAACCCAAGCTCTATCGTGATGCCGCGTTTTTTCTCCTCCGACAGCCTGTCGCAGTCGACCCCGGTAACTGCTCGAACCAGGGTGGTCTTTCCATGATCTATATGCCCGGCCGTGCCGAGCACCAGCGATATCTCCCTACCTTCCATCGCCGCCCTCCTCCTCCGTCCGAGCGGCGAGAACACGCTCGACATGCCCGAATGCGTCCTCGATACGCTCCTCGTCCCCCTGCAGCAGGGTTCGCACGTGTATCAGGACTTCGTCCTCCCTCGCACCAGCGACCACCGGAGGTGTCGCCTTTCTGAGCAGCTTCTGGATCCTGCCCGAGCCGCCCCATCCCGGCATGGAAAGTGCCACCCCCCAGCCGGGGAGGTCCTTCGCTGGGAACGCGCCACCGCCGACCGCGTCCTCCACCTCGACCAAAGCGAACCGTCCTTGGGGGAAGGAGACCTTCAGCCTGTCGCGAAGGGCCTCGGCCCTGGACCTCAGGGCGACGGGATCGGCCGACAGCATCGCGATCGTCGGTATGACCCCCTCCTCCCCTCTCAGGTAGAGTCTCAGGGTCGCCTCGAAGGCCGCCAAAGTCATCTTGTCCACACGCAGCGCCCTGTGGAGCGGATAGCTCCTCAGCGCCTCCACCAGCTCCTTCCTGCCCGCCGCACCGCCTATCTGTGGGCCGCCCAGCAGCTTGTCGCCCGAGAAGGTCACAAGGTGCACTCCCCCCCTCAAACAGTCGCCGACCGTCGGCTCGCCGGACAGACCGTATTGCGACAGGTCGAGCAGGGTGCCGCTGCCCAGGTCCTCTATGAAGTACAGCCCTCTCTCCTCGGCCAACGACGCCAGCTCCTCCCGCGAGGGGGAACAGACGAAGCCCTCCATGCGGAAGTTGGACGGATGCACCTTCAACAGGGCCGCCGTGTCAGGGCCGATGGCCCTCTCGTAGTCGTGCCTGTGCGTCCTGTTCGTCGAGCCGACCTCCACCAGGCGGACGCCCGAGAACTCCATGATCTCCGGGATGCGGAACGAGCCGCCGATCTCGACGAGCTCCCCCCTGGATACCACGACCTCCTTGCCCTTGCACAGAGCCGCGAGTGAAAGGAGCACCGCCCCCGCGTTGTTGTTGACCGCGATTGCCGCCTCCGCGCCTGTGACGCGACGCAGAAGCCACTCCACGTGGTCCGTCCTCGAGCCCCTCCTACCCTCGTCGAGGTCGTACTCGAGCGTGCTGTAGCTCTTCGCTACCGACAGGGCCGAGTCCGCGGCCTCGTCCGCCAGGCAGGAGCGGCCCAAATTCGTGTGCACCACGACCCCCGTGGCGTTTACTACCGGGACCAGGCTGTACTCCGACGCCCTCTTCAAGAGCGGAATCGCCCTCGAGAGCACCTCCTCTATCGACGCGGAGGAGAGTTCGCCTCCCTGCAGTTCCTCCCTGGCGGAGGAGAGGGCCGAGCCCAGTATCGATTTTGCCGCATCGCGTCCAATCTCCGCGAAGAACGGCGTCACGAGAGGGCTGTTCAGAAGGACATCCATCGAAGGAAGCGAGCGCATATCGGCTTCTTTTGCAGTTGGTCTCAAAGCGGGTCAATCACCTTTCCTGGCATGAACTTGTCTCGTGCGGCCGTCAAGCTGCCGACCTGCCTCATGGGGTGGCACTGCCATTTGTCCATAAATCTATTCTACATTATAATTGGGCGTGCGGAGAAACGAGCCGTGATACATCTCCGCGAGCTTCTAACACGCAGAGCCTGGAGGCATGTGACTATGGAGAGGATAGACGCTCGGGGGAGAAGCTGCCCGCAGCCGGTGATAATGACCAAGGCACAGATCGAGAGTGGCGCGAGGGAGCTGGAGGTCCTGCTGGACAACGCCGTCTCCGCCTCGAATGTGAAGAGGTTTCTGGAGTCAAGAGGCTACTCCGTCCTGATAGTGGACGAGGACGGGAACATCACGATACAGGCCTCGGCCGGCGAGGCACTCCTCGAAAACGCCCCCGCCGCCGTACAGCAGCTTGAAGAGCCACACGCGGAGGGCGTCGCCTCGCCGGCGTCCACCGAAGGGGACGAAGAGACTCCGACCGAGCCGGAGGAGACGCCCGAGCCGAAGGAGACCGGGCCAAGCCTGCGGGAGGAAACAGTCGCCGACCGGCGAAGGTCCATCGGCATACTGATCACCAGGCCGGTCCTGGGCGGTGACGACCCGCTACTGGGGGAGGTCCTGATGAAGAGTCTGCTCGGAACCCTCTCCCAGGTGGAACCCCTTCCCGAGGTAATCGCCCTGATGAACGAGGGAGTAAGGCTCGCCGTGAAGCACACTTCGTCGCTCGACCACTTGAGCGATCTCGAAAGAAAGGGCGTCAGGATCCTCGTATGCGGCACCTGCACGTCCCATCTCGGCCTCACGACCGACATAGGCGCCGGTGTGATATCGAACATGTTCGAGATCACCGAGGCGCTTCTTGCCGTGGACAGAACCCTCTCCCTCTAACGGGAGAGGGCTGGACGATCAGCCTCCAGATCGCGTTGGCGACCCTCATCCCCCTCGGGGATAGGGTCAGCGACGACTCGCCCTGGATAAGGCACTCGGGTGGGACTTCCTGCCTCAACACGGCCAGTATCTCCGCAAGGCTGTCCTCGCCGTGCCGGGAGATGAATTCGTCGTAGACTATGCCCCTCGAGGTGCGCAGCAGCAGTATCGCAGCCTCCCGCGCACGCCCCTCCGCATCCAGAGGCTCCATCGCCGAGACGGCGTTCCCCGTGGCAACGATCGCAGCCGCGTAGCCCGCCGCGGTCCGCTCGTTGCGGTATCTGAGCCCGTCGGCGCACCCCCACGCCCCGGCGCCGAGGGCCAGCACTTGGCCATTCGTCCAGTAAGCCATGTTGTGGCGGCACTCCCTCCCGGGCCGGGCGAAGCTCGCTATCTCGTACTGCGAGAATCCGTATTTCGGCATACGCCACTGGGCCCACCTGTAGAATCCGTACCCGTCCGCGGGACCGGGCTCTCGTTGCTCCGACCATCTGCAACCCTCGTCTACCGTGAGCTGGTAGAGCGACAGGTGATCCACGCCAAGCGACACGACCCCTTCAACCGATTTGGCGAACGACCTCAGGCTCTGACCCGGAAGCCCGAAGATCAGGTCCGCGCTCACGGAGAAGCCTTCGTCCACGCACATCCGAACTGCGTGCTCGGCCTTTTTCGAATCGTGCAGCCTCTCGAGCAGAACCAGCTCGTCGTCGGAGAGGCTCTGGACCCCCACGCTCACCCTTGTCACCCCGTGCTCCCTCCAGGCGGACAGGTGCTCTTCCAACAGGGAGTCCGGGTTCGCCTCCACGCTTATCTCCATGCCCTCGGACTGCGGGATGAGTTCGCCAAGGCGGGTCAGAAGACCGCGCCACCGATCCGGCGCAAGCAGTGTCGGGGTCCCGCCGCCGAAGTAGAATGTAGCGGCACGAACACCGCCGCCCTTCAGGAGTTCTCCGTAAAAGTCGATCTCCCTCGCAAGAAGCGAGCAGTAGCTTTCCACCTCCCCCTCGGACGGCACGAAGCTGTAGAAAGAGCAGTAGGGACACTTGGCGGCGCAGAAGGGGATGTGCAGGTAGATGGAAAAATCCTCTCCGCCCGAGAGGATTAATCCCGCTATATCCTCGCCCGTGCTACTCCTCATCCTCCTCCACCTTCAGGAAGGCGAGGAAGGCCTCCTGAGGGATGGACACCCTCCCGATCTGCTTCATGCGTTTCTTTCCCTCTCTCTGCCTCTCGAGCAGCTTGCGCTTGCGGGTGATGTCGCCCCCGTAGCACTTGGCTATCACGTCTTTTCGGAGGGCCTTCACGTTCTGGCGGACAATCACCTTCTTGCCGATGGACGCCTGTATCGGGACTTCGAAGAGCTGGCTCGGGATCAGCTCCTTCAGTTTTCGCACCACCGCCTGTCCGCGGGTGTAGGCGAAGTCCCGGTGGCAGATGAAGGAGAAAGCGTCGGCCGCCTCGCCGCTGATCAGCACATCGACCCTAACCAGATCGGAGGGTTTCAGTCCCGTGTGCTCGTAGTCGAGCGACGCGAAGCCCCTCGTCTGGGACTTCAGCTTGTCGTGAAAATCTATTATGAACTCGGCCAGCGGCAGCTCGTAGACGAGCCTCACCCGGTCGGGGGCAAGGTAGTCCATCGATATGTAGACCCCCCTCTTGTCCTGGCAGAGCTTCATCACCTTGCCGACGTAATCCGACGGCACGAAGAGGGTGAGCTTTATCATCGGCTCCCGTATCTCCTCGATATCTCCAATCTCGGGAAAGTCAGAAGGGCGATGCGCCTCGATGACCTCCCCGCTCTTCGTCAGAACCTCGTAGATAACGTTGGGGGCGGTGGCCACCAGCTCTACGTCGAACTCCCTGCGCAGGCGCTCCTTCGACACGTCCATGTGCAACAGCCCCAGGAAGCCGCACCTGAAGCCGAAGCCCAGCGCCAACGACGTCTCCGGTTCGAAGGTTATCGCCGAGTCGTTTAGCACGAGCTTCTCCAACGCGTCGCGCAGCTGGGGGTAGTCGTCCCTCTCCACGGGGTAGAAGCCGCAGAAGACAACCGGCTTGACCTTCCTGTAGCCCGGAAGGGCGGACGAGGCGGGACGGGCATCCTCCGTTATCGTGTCACCGACGTTCGCCTCGGCCACTGTCTTGATGTTGGAGACAACGTAGCCCACCTCCCCGGCGACCAACTCCGAAGCGGGTTCGAAGCTGGGTCGAAGCACCCCGACCTCCTCCAGGGGGAATACATTTCCCGTCGCCATGAACCGTATGTTTCGCCCCGGCCTCATCGTCCCGTTCACCACCCGGACGTAGCAGATGACTCCCTTGTAGTTGTCGTATTTGGAGTCGAATATCATGGCCTGCAGAGGTGCGCCCGGATCGCCCTCGGGAGCGGGTACGTCTCGCACGATTCGCTCCAGGATCTCCGTGATTCCGCTGCCCTCCTTGGCGCTGGCGAGTATGACCTCGTCGCAGTCGATCCCGACGACCTCCTCGATCTCCTTTATCACGTAATCGGGGCGCGACGACGGCAGGTCTATCTTGTTGATCACCGGCAGAATCTCGAGCCCTTGGTCCACCGCCATGTAGGCGTTGGCCAAGGTCTGGGCCTCCACGCCCTGCGTCGAGTCAACCACGAGCAGCGCCCCCTCGCAGGCGGCCAGCGATCGCGATACCTCGTAGCCGAAGTCGACGTGCCCCGGCGTGTCTATCAGGTTGAGGACGTATTCCTCCCCGTCCTCCGCCCTGTAGTTCATCCGGACGGGGACGAGTTTTATCGTGATCCCCCTCTCCCTCTCGAGGTCGAGGGAGTCGAGGACCTGCAGCTTCATATCCCGGGATTCGATCGTCCTGGTCTCCTCCAGCAGCCTGTCGGCCAGAGTGGATTTCCCGTGGTCGATATGAGCTATGATGCAAAAATTCCTAATGCGCTTCTGTTCCATCAAACGTCTCCTTCACAATTTCATTTATGTAGCGCGCCGCCAAGGGCGGCCTTACCGCAGAGGCCCCGCCACCCTCTCCAGGTCGTCCATGCTGTTGATGTTCTCAAAGGACCTTTTATAGCCCGGGAGATGCGAAAAATTCCCGTCCTCCACCAGCGACACGGGCACCATGTCGTATAGAGCGGTCGTCTTTCGCCGCCCCTCCCGGAGGAGCCTCCCCGCCTCGGGAAGGCAGGACCTGTTGTAGAACGCATGCAGCGGCTGATAGAACCCTCCGATGTAGGGAACTATCACCGACGCGCTCTTGTCCCCCGACTTCCACAGAGTCCTGACGACGGCCTCCGATATAGCGGGCATATCGCAGGCGCACACGAACAACCAGTCCGATGACGACGCCTCGAGGCCGGAAACTATGCCCAGCAAAGGGCCGGCTCTCATCGGAATGCTGTCCTGCACGACGCGAATGCCGTACCTGGAGATTATACCCGACAGCACGCTGGAAACATACGGAACCTGGCCGGGCGTCACAGAAAGAAGAATCTCGTCGGAGAATGAGACTATCCTCCTGACGACCTTCGACAGGAGAAGCTCCGAGTCGACGGCCAATGCCAGCTTCTCTCCGCCCATGCGCGTTCCCTGTCCCCCGGCGAGGATCAAAGTCGTCCGGGGCAGCACCTCGTTACAAATACTCAAGCGATACACCTCGAAGTTCTTTTGATGTCATCCCGGGCGAAAGCCCTCTCTATTATGACACAGGATGACGACCAATCCGCAGATCGGCGAAAAAGCGATTTTCCTCTTGCCCCATCGCAGCTAGCGTGGTAAAGTGATCGTCCGCATGCGTCGGCCAGAAGCCCGGCGCTCATTACGATCGGTTTTTTGAAAGGGGCTGACACGATGATAAAACGGCGAGCGCTTCTCTCTGTTTACGATAAAACAGGGATCGTCGAGTTGGCGAAATCTCTTTTCGACCTCGGCTGGGAGCTCTACTCGAGCTCGGGGACATACTCCTTCCTCCGCAAGGCGGGGATAGAGGTCGTCGAGGTGGCCCAGATAACCGGCTACCCTCATATACTTGGCGGAAGGGTGAAGACTCTGCACCCCAAGATCTTCGGAGGGATACTCGCGCGCAGAGAGAGCTCCGTCGACATGAGCGAGATCGACGAGCTGTCCATCCCCCTGATGGACATGATCGTCTGCAACCTCTACCCTTTCGAGCAGGCGGCCAGGGACGTGCGTCCCCTCGAGGAGCTGCTCGAGGAGATCGACATAGGCGGAGTCTCGCTTCTGAGGGCGGGTGGCAAGAACTTCAGCCAGGTGATAGTCCTGATGGACACAGCGGACTACTCACCCGTAGTGGAGGAGCTGAGAAGCGATGGCGACGTGTCGACCGCCACGCGGGAGCGACTTGCGATAAAAGCCTTCGCCGCCACCTCTTCCTACGACGCCATGATCGTCGAAGGAATCAAGCAGGCCACGGGTTTCTCCCATCCGGAGCAGCCTATTGACCTGCCCCTGGTTCTTAGGCGTCGCCATCAGCTTCGGTACGGCGAAAACCCCCACCAGGATGCCGCCCTCTACCTGCCCCCTCTGAGCAATCTCCCTTGGGAGCAGCTCTCGGGCAAGCCCCTGTCCTACAACAATATACTGGACGCCGACTGCGCCATGCGCGGCTGCGCTCTGCTCCAAGGCTATTGCGGCGCCCTGGTTGTGAAACACGCGACCCCCTGCGGGATGGCCACGGGAGAGACGCCCTTGGAGGCATACGAGCGTGCCTACGACTGCGACTCGCTTTCGGCCTACGGCGGAGTCGTGGGAATTTCGAGAAAGATCGACATGGAGGCGGCTGCGGCCCTTTCGGGCAAGTTCATAGATGTCCTGATCGCCCCGGGCTACGACGAGGGCGCTGCCTCCCTCCTGGCGGAGAAAAAACCCTCCCTCCGAGTCCTGGAATGGAAGGGAGGCAGGGTTTTCCGTGATCAATTCGTAGGCACTTGGAGCGGGATGCTGGTGCAGGAGGACTCTCTGCCGCCCATGCCCGACCTGAAAAAGTGCAGATGGATAGGAAAGTCGCGACACGATCTGAAGGAGGATATTCTGCTCGCCTGGAAGGCGGCCGCCCTTTCGAAGAGCAACGCCATCTCCATCGTGAAGAACGGAGCGACAATCGGCATCGGCGCCGGCTTCTGCAGCAGGTTTCACGCCGCGCGGTTCGCCGTGGAACAAGCCGGGGAGGCGGCCAAGGGGGCGGCCATGGGATCCGACGCCTTCTTCCCCTTCCCCGACGCTATCGAGCAGGCCGCCAAGGCCGGAATCGCCGTCATAGTGCAGCCGGGAGGCTCCATAAGGGACGAGGAGGTCTTCGCCGCCGCCGAAAAGCACGGCATCTCCATGCTGATAAGCCCGAACCGCACCTTCCGGCATTGATTTCTACTTGGCCACTATCTTCACGGCCTCCTTGCTCTCGTGCACCTGCCGCCACGTCTTTATCGGAAGCCCCCATATCTTGATGAACCCGACGGCTGCGGTATGGTCGAAGCCATCATTCTCCGAGTAGGTGGCCAAAGTTTCGCTGTAGATCGACTTCGGCGCCTTCATCCCGCGGACGACCGCCATTCCCTTGTAAAGACGGACCTTGACGACACCGCTGACGTACTGCTGGGTCTCGTCGATGAAGGCGTCTATCGCGTCCTTCAGGGGAGAGAACCAGTACCCCTCGTAGGTCAGCTCACCGAACTTGGCCTCGAGCTCCTTCTTCGCCGCAAGCACCTTCTTGTCCAACGTCAAGGTCTCGAGCGCCCTGTGAGCGTTTAACAGGGTGATCGCGGCGGGGCATTCGTAGACCTCGCGGCTCTTGAACCCCACCAGCCTGTCCTCGACCATGTCGATCCGGCCCACTCCGTGCTTGCCGGCCAGCTCGTTCAGCCTCTGCACCAGCGTAGGGCCGTCCATGTGGACCCCGTCGAGGGCCGTCGGCACGCCCTTCTCGAACTGGATCTCCACGATGTCCGGATGCTCGGGAGCCTCCTCGGGCTCGCAGGTCAGAGCGTAGGCGTCGTAGGGGGGCTCGTTCCATGGGTCCTCGAGGATGCCGCACTCTATCGACCGCCCCCAGATGTTGTCGTCTATGCTGTAGGGGGAGGCGTGGGTGGCCTCCACCGGGATGCCGTGAGCCTGCGCGTACTCCATCTCGGCCTCGCGGGAGAAGCACCAGTCTCGAACCGGGGCCAGAACCGCCAGGTCCGGGTCAAGGGCGTTGGCGCAGACCTCGATCCTCACCTGGTCCTGCCCCTTGCCTGTGCATCCGTGCGCTATAGCGACAGCGCCCTCCTTCTTGGCTATCTCGACCAGCACCTCCGCGATCAGAGGCCGGGAGAGAGCCGAGTTAAGCGGATATACGCTCTGGTACATACCGTTCGCCTTCAAGGACGGCCAGACGAACTGCTCGACGAACTGCTTCTTCAGGTCGAGAACGTAGGCCTTCTCCGCCCCGGTCCGAAGCGCCTTGGCCTTCGCCGCCTCGAGATCGACCGCCTGCTGCCCGACATCCGCCGTCATGGTGATCACGTCGTACCCCTGCTCCTTCAGCCAGACCACCGCCACGGACGTGTCAAGCCCTCCACTGTAAGCAAGCACTACCTTCCCGTTCTTCGACATCCCGATCCCCTCCTGGAATATAAAAAAATGAACCCGTCCCCGAACAGGGACGAGTTCATGACAAACCCGCGGTACCACCCAACTTGACGGATAATCCGCCCGCTCCTTCGTCTCTACTTGGCCTCGGCCTTTCTTCGAGACCGGCTCGGAGGCTCTATTCCCTCGTCGCCTGCGGGAGAGGATCTCAGCCCCTGTCCTCCCCTCTCTGTCGCCGCGCCGCGAGGTACTCCTCCTCGTCATCGCCGTGCATATCACGATGAAACGTATTATACACGGCACGAAACATTTGTCAAGCGATTTCAATCCAGTTAACTAAAGTTTATTTTTTCCAGTCCATCCGAAACCAGACTTTCGAGCGACGGGTAGTGGGTCATGTCCATGTGCACCGGCGTTATCGACACGTAACCGTGAGCGACGGCCCAGACGTCGCTGCCCTCGTCCAGCAGGTCCACCGCCCTCCCCATCACCCAGTAGCAGGAGCGCCCCGTCGGATCCTTCATCCGGTTGACCTTCTCCTCGTACCTGCGCACTCCCTTGCGGGTCACCATCGTTCCCCTTATCTCGTCCAGCGGCAGGTTGGGGACGTTCACGCTCAGCAGCACCTCTTTGGGAAGGGGGGAGAGCCTGGAACGATCGACCAGAGCACGGGCGACGGCGGACACAGTGCCGTAGTGATGCTCCTCGTCCTCCTCGCGGCAGTCCAGCGAGAAGGCCATGGAGGGACGACCGAGAAGGAGACCCTCCATCGCGGCGGAGACCGTGCCGGAGTAAGTAAGATCGTCACCCAGGTTTGGGCCCCTGTTTATCCCCGCCAGCACCATATCCGCATCCGTCCGGATCACCTCCAGTCCCAGCAGCACACAGTCGGAGGGTGTTCCGTCGCACGCGTAGACCCTGCAGGAATCCGGATAGAGCCCCTCTTCCACCGGCCACAGTTTAAGCGGGCGGGTCAGGGTCACCGAGTGCCCCGTGCTGCTTCTCTCCCTGTCGGGGGCCACCACGGTACAGTCCTCCCCGTGCTCCGAGAGGCGGCGGACAAGCTCCACTATGCCCGGCGCAAGGACTCCGTCGTCGTTAGTGATAAGAAGCTTCATCGCGCGTCCCGGCCCTAAAACAAGATCAGCCTGAGGAAGAACATGACGACCGGACCCATAATCATCTGCACCACTCCCAGCGCGACCAGGATCATCAGCAGGAAGAAGCCGTATCTCTCCAGCCAGAAGAACTTCTCCAGCATGTAGGGGGGCAGGAGGGGGTAGAGTAGCTTGGAGCCGTCAAGCGGAGGGATGGGGATCAGGTTGAACACGGCGAGTCCGATGTTGATCACGATCATCAGAACGACGAATTGCCTTAGGGCGGCATTGGCCAGGAAGACGCGGGGAAAGAAGCGGGCGAACATGCCGAATATGAACGCCGTCAGGAAGTTGCCCGACACCCCCGCGATCGAGACGAGAAGCATGTCCCTTCTAGGCTTCTTGAAATAGCGAGGGTCGATCGGGACAGGCTTCGCCCATCCGAAGCGGAAAAGCAGCAGCATCAGCGCTCCCACCGGATCCAGGTGTTGCAAAGGGTTGAGGGACAGCCTCCCGGCGTTCTTTGCGGTCGGGTCGCCCAGGATATAGGCCATGTATCCGTGGCAGAACTCGTGAAACGTTATCGCCCACAGGACGGCTGGAACGCTTAAAAGCAGCTCCGCAAAGGCAGGCATTCTCATCATAAGATCGGTCACTCTCCTCGATTGTCCGCACTGAGCGGACGATTAACTCGCCGGACGTCCGTGACGCCTGATCCGGAGTCCCGGATCGCCGGCCCCTCCTCGGAGCCGTTCCCCCGTCATCGCAGGGGGAAGTTCTCCAGGACGTACTTCCTCTCTTCCTCCTTCGTACTCAGCACCTCGTCCAGCCGAAGAAGTCTAAGCTCGCGCAGTATCTCGCCTATCCCGGGGCCGGGCGGGTAGCCGAGCTCCAGGAGTTCTCTCCCGGTCATCATCGGGCGCACCAGGTGAAGCCTGGCGAGGTACAGCAAGAGCCTCCTCCTGACCCTCCATCTCTCCGTCGCCGCGCTCCAGAAGAGAGTCTCCACCGGGGCATGTCCTTCGAGGAAGGCCACTATCCTAGAGTTGGGCGGCCCGGCCCTTCCCCCGAGCTCGTGCTCCGCAGTCCTCAATCCTGTTATACATCTTACTACAAGCCCTCGCTCCGACTCCGACAGGTGCAGCCTGTCCAGCGCGGCAATCCTGGTGTTCTCCGGCGACTCGACGAGGAGGGCGGCGAAAAAGGCGAGCCACTGCCTTCCCTTGAAGTCCGGGAAGTCACGCGAGATGCGGGCTAGGAACGCTCCGAGCCTCCTGAACGTCCTGCGGCTGATCTCGCCGACCCTGATGCCGGGAAAGAGGACGTCCCAGGCGCCCAGCTCTCCCATCCGCCTCGCGGCCGCCCACGGGTACCTCTCGCTGAAGGAGAGTTCCAGCTCGCTACGAAGCCTGTATCCCGACAGCCGCACCAGGAGCCCTCCCCGAATGCAGCCTCGCACCAGGCGAAGGGTGTTGTCCTCCATCGCCAGACCGAGGCGCTGTTCGAGCCTCACTGCCCGTATCACCCTGGTCGGGTCCTCGACGAAACTCAGGTTGTGAAGGGTCTTCAACGTCTTTCGCTTCAGGTCCATCCTGCCGCCGAAGTAGTCGACAAGGACGCCCCTGGTGGTAGGGTTGATGGAGACGGCCATCGCGTTGACCGTGAAGTCCCTTCGGTACAGGTCGTGCTTCAGCGAGCCGCTGAAGACCTTCGGCTGGGCCACTGGAAACTCGTAGAACTCCCTCCTGGCCGTAGCCACGTCCACCTTCACCCCGCCGAAGGAGATGGTCCCCGTCCTGTACCTCTCGTGAACAGACGCCCTGAATCCATCCTTTTCGAAGCTCTTTAGCAGGCGGACGGCGTCCCCCTCGACGACAATATCGAGGTCGAGGTTCTCCCTGCTCAGCAGGAGATCGCGGACGATACCGCCAACGATGAAGGCGCGCATTCCAAGCTGCTCCGCCCTGCCCCCGATCGCGGCCAGCACGTCCTTCTGCCGCTGGGAGAGCTGTTCGTCCATCAGAGGGGAGATATCCTCCATCCAGGGCAGCTCGGGAGCGGTCTTTCTCTCCTCCGCCGATAGGTACAGAGGGTAGAGGGCCTTCACCAGGTCCGTCCTGGTGATTATCCCTACTATTCGCCCCTCGTCCACCACGGGAAGCCGCCCTATGCTGTGCATGACGAACAGCCGGTGGGCCTCCCTGATTGAGGCGCCGCGAGGCACGGTCATTATCCCCTCGGTCATGAACTCCCTGATAAGGGTCTTTCCAAAGCCGTGGAGGTGGGCCTTGTCCAGGTCCTTCCTGGTGATCATCCCCAGTATGTTCTTCCCTCTGACCACGGGAAGGGCCGAGTGTCCGTACCTGAGCATGATCCTGTACGCGTCGTCCACCAGCGAGTCGGGCGGAACCGCCATCACGGGCGACGACATTATGTCACCTGCTGTGATGGAAGGCTTTATCGCCTTCGAGAGGAGCTGCTCCATCTCCTTGACGAGCGGCATGGGCTTGACGTTCTGCAGTGTTACGGACGCCGCCTGCGGGTGTCCGCCTCCCCCCATCGGCGCGAGGAATGCGGCCATGTCGAGCACGTCCTCGTAGCTGCGCCCGACGAGGTACGTCCTCGTGTCCATCTTGACAGCGGCTATGGCTACATCCGCCTCGAAGTAGTCCCTCAGGCGGTGGACGAAGAGGGATAGCCCGTCGACGTATACGGGGGACGTGACAGCGGAGAAGACGGTCTTCGCCCCGTTGATGAAGCGTTCCCAGGCGTTCTCCACCAACGAGTCCAGCAGACGCCTCTCCGGGGGGGAAAGGGACATCTCGATGAAGGAGGGGATCGACGCAATGTCGCCGCCCATCTCCTTCAGGCGCGAAACTGCGGCGAAGTCCCTGGCGGTCGTGCCACCGAAAGTAAGCCCACCGGTGTCCTCGTAGATCCCGGTGGCGAAGAGGGTAGCCTCGTGAGGCGCTATCGGTATCCCCTTCTCGAGAAGTATCTCGACCATCAGGGTGGTGCATGCGCCGAGCGGCTCTATAACGATCTTTTCCCCGTCGATGTCGTCCTTGGACGGCGGGTGATGATCGTACACGTGCACTGCGATGCTCTTCTTCCCGAGCAGAGCCGCGAATGGTCCGATCCTCGAGCGAGACCTTGCGTCCACGACCACGAGCATGGTGACCTCGTCGAACTTGATCTTCCTGGGAGTCAGGACGGTCCAGCGGGACGCGTTCTTCTTCAGGAAGTCCCTCACCGTGCGCGACGCGGACCCGGCCAGGCAGAGCTTGGCGCCCGGGTAGAGCTTGGACGCCGCCACCATGCTTGCGAGGGAGTCGAAGTCGTTGCCCACGTGGCTGGTTATGACTATCAAGGCGACAGGGCCCCCAGCACGGCCAATCTGTCGGGCCAGCTCATTCGTCGGATACTATCCACGCGGGGCCGATGCGTTCCCTCACGGGGAGGCAGAAGGGCGAACTTGCTCTCGAGAGTGAGAAACTCGAGGATCCAGACGCTCCTTCCCCGCCCCGGCATCTCGGCGTCGCGGAGCAGGGGCTCGGCGCCGAGCCCCTTGTACGTCAATCGCCCGCAGTAGTCGTCTGCGTCCTTCCTGCAGTCGAAGACCATCGAACAGCGAACTATCCCGCTCGCCTTCTTAAAAAGCGCCCCGAGCTCCTCGCCCCGTGCCAAGAGTTCGTCTAATGACCCAGAGTTCTCGACAACGTAGTCAGCCAGACGTTTCTTTTCGTCGGTGGGGAGCAGGAACCGCTCTCGCCTGGTGATCTCGTCCGCGTTCCACCCTCGAGCCCTGTTTCTCTCGGCCCGCCTGTCGGCGGGCGCGGCGACGTATACGCTGAGGTCAATCCACCAGGGCAGCCCTCCCTCGAACAGCAGAGGGATCTCCGCCACAACCCAGCCCTCGAGAGAAGCCGCTGCCCTCTCCATCTCTATCCTGACGGCGGGATGGACCAAGTCGCACAGATTGCGATACTCGACCGGGCTGGAGAAAGCCGCGTCGGCGATTATCGAGTGGACGACGGCGCCCTTTTCGTCGACAACGCCCTCCCCCCACAGGGAGACAGCCCTCTTGACCGTCTCGGGGCGGCGCCAGATAGAGCGGACGATCTCGTCCGCGTCGATGACCGACGCCCCCATCCCCCTCCAGCAGGCGGTCAGGGTGGACTTACCAGCCCCAACGTCTCCTGTTACCGCCGAAACCAGCATATGGGCACTCCTCCTCGCCCCTGTCCTCAACGACCTTGAACTTGTCCGGAACCTCCCACAGAAAGCGCGACAGACCGTTGCGAAGGGTCGCGCCGAACAGGCGGCGGGAGCGAGCGCCGGACAGGTACAGCCGCTCCTCCGCCCTGGTCATGCCCACGTAACACAGCCTCCGCTCCTCCTCCATGCTCTCTCTGTCATCCATGCACTTGGAGTGCGGAAAGACCGACTCCTCCATCCCCACCAGGAAGACCACGGGGAACTCAAGCCCCTTGGCGGCGTGCAGGGTGAGCAGGTTGACCGCGGCACCATCCGCGAGGTCCATGCTCTCCAGGTCGGTGAAAAGAGCAGCCTCCGCCAGCATCTCCGCGAGGCTGCCGCCCGTCGGGACGATGGATCTGAGCTCCCGGATGTTCTCCGCTCTCTCCTCCCACCCCTCCGGATCTGCCTTCTGCAGCTCCGCCTCGTACCCGATGTTTTCGAGTATGTAGAGCAGTACCCTGTTCAAGTCCTCCGCCCTCCGCAGGATCTCCAGCATGTGACCGCCCAGCTGCCTGAAGCCCTCCCCCGCCCTGCCGCTGATCTCCTTCGAGGAGGACGCGGCGCTCCACAGCTCCTCGGGGTTTTCGCCCTCGAATGACTCGATGAAAGAGAGGACCTTCTCGAGCGATTTCTTCCCCAGGCCCCTTGCCGGAATGTTCGCTATGCGCGAGAGGGAGACCCGGTCCGACGGGTTCACGGCCGCCCGCATGAACGACAGCACGTCCTTGACCTCCTTGCGCTCGTAGAAGGCCGTCCCGCGGACCACGCGATAGGGCAGGCGTCCCTCAAGGAACTTCTGCTCGTAAACCCGGCTCATGGCGTTTATCCTGTACAACACCGCGACATCGCCAAAGCCGTACCCCTCCGTATCGTGAAGGCGGCGAATCTCCCGGACGAGGAAGTCGGCCTCGTCGTACTCGCTCCTGCCCAACAACACGTGTATCTTCTCCCCCATGCCGCGCGAGGTCCACAGGTTCTTCTTGCGGCGGGCGGAGTTGCCCCCTATCAGGTAGTTCGCGCCTCCCAGGATGTTGCCCGACGAACGGTAGTTCTGGTCGAGCACCACCACCTTCGCTGACGGAAAGTCCTTTTCGAAGTTCAGGATCATCCCCATGTCCGCCCCCCTCCAGCCATAGATCGACTGGTCTGGGTCGCCGACCACCATTATCCTTTCGCCGGCGCCCACGAGCCTGCGCAGAAGCAGGTACTGAAGCCTGTTGACGTCCTGGTACTCGTCTACGAGCACCCAGGACAGCCTCTCCTGTTCCTTCCGTCTTAGGTCCGGATCCTCAGTGAGCATCAGCAACGGAAGCAGCAGCAAGTCGTCGAAGTCGACCGCGTTCTGCCGCCTCAGCTCCTTGCCGTAAGCTGCGAATATATCCCCGTAGACCCCTTCCAGAAGTGGGGATTCCGCCCTGTTCTCGTTCTTGACTATCGATATCCTCTCAAGCACGGAGGGAGGCTCGAACTGCTTCTTGTCAAGCCCCAGGCTGTCAAGCACGTTCCTCACCAGCGAGCGGCTGTCGTTTCGGTCGAACACTGCGAACCCGTCGCGCAGCCCCACGGTCTGCAGGTGCGAGCGATTCCTGAACAGGAAGCGCAGCCCGAAGGAGTGGAAGGTGGACACCTGCATATCCCCTACCCCCTCTCCCAAAAGGGCCCTTACCCGCTCCTTCATCTCGTTGGCCGCCTTGTTCGTGAAGGTGACGGCGAGGAAATCCCACGGCCTCGCCCTCTCCGTTGCGATCAGGTAGGCGATCTTGTGGGCCAGGACGCGGGTCTTGCCGCTCCCGGCGCCCGCCAGCACCAGCAACGGGCCTTCGCAGTAACTAACCGCCTCCCTCTGGCGCGGGTTCAGCTTCTGAAGAAGCTCCCTCCGGCTTTCATCCAAGGCTGTCTCGCACCTCACGGGGAGATCAGCGGACATTCGCCTTCTTCTCCCTGGCCTTGAGCACCACGAAGTCGACCCAGTCCTTCACCCCTTCTCCCGACAGGGAGTTCAGCATAAACAGCGGCGCATCCGGGTTGAGCTTTCTTACATCCGAGTTGAACATCTCCATGTCAAACGAAAGATGAGGTAGAAGGTCGGTCTTCGTCAGGAGAATCGCCCTCGCCGAGGTGAACAGGTACGGATATTTCAACGGCTTGTCCGCCCCCTCCGGCGTGCTCAGCACCGCCACCTTGAAGTCCTCTCCCAGGTCGAACTCCACGGGGCAGACCATATTTCCGACGTTCTCTATGAAAAGCACGTCCAGAGTGTCCAGGGGCAGGGACTCCATCGCCTTTTCGACCACGTTCGCCTGGAGGTGGCACCCGCCCCTCGTGTTTATCTGCACCACGGGCACCCCCAGTCGCGCCATGCGCTCCGCGTCACGATCCGTCGCCAGGTCGCCCTCGATGACTGCCATCGAAAGGCCCGCCTGCAACGCCGTCCTCTCCAGCATCGTCGTCTTTCCGCTCCCGGGGGAGCCTATGATGTTCACCATGAGCAGCCCCATCCGAGCGTTCCTGTCCCTGATGGACGAGGCGAACTTCTCGTCCTCCGCCATCACCGACTGCTGAATAGTGACAACCTTATTCACAGCGCCTCAACCTCCACTGAATGAATTTCAAGCTCCATGCCCGTGACCGTCTCTCGCTTGAGCGACCCGCACGAGGGGCATGAAGCGCAATCCTCCGCCCAAGGCTCTCCGCACTCCCCGCACCTGTTGGTCAGCGGGACCTCCTCGATCTCAAGCGAAGCGTCCGAGAAGGGGGTATCCTTGACCAACGTCCCGAAGGCGAACTCCAGCATATCCGGAAAGACCTGGCGCAGAGCGCCGATGCGAAGGCGCACCCTCTTGACTCCGCTCCACCCCTCGTCCTCGTACATCTTCAACAGGGCCGAGACAATCGCCTCGGCCAGCGACAGTTCGTGCATCAAGCACCTCTTCTTATTGAGAGAAGGACCCTTTCGGGTCCTTCTCCGTCTCTTAGGGGCAATCCGGCGCGGCCGTCAGTCCGTTGGCTCCAGCAGGCCGTATCCCCCGTCCTTTCTCTTGTACACCACGTTCACTCCGCCGTACTCCGCGTTCTTGAACAGGAAGAACTCGTGCCCCAGCAGCTCCATCTGCATCGTAGCCTCTTTGGCGCTCATCGGACGCAGGGGGAAGCGCTTCACCCTAACGATGTCCTCCACGGGAGGAATCGGAAGCTCGGGCTCTGTGGCGTGAATCCCGAAGGAGACGTCGTGGGTCTTCAGCTGCGCACGATCCTTGAGGTAGCTCTTGTGCCTCTTGATCTGGCGCTCGAGGTTCTTCAGCGCCTGGTCGAAGGCCTTTCTCATGTCCGAGTCGTTCTCCTGCCCCCTCATTATCACTCCGTTGGCGTTGGAGGTTATCTCCACCGTGTAAAGGCCCCTGCCGAAGCTGACGACTATTTGACTATCTATGATACGGTTGAAAAACCTCTCTAGCTTGGACATCTTGTTTTCCATGTAGTCTTTTAAATCTTCCTTGATCTCGACTCC
>JAAYLU010000025.1 GCA_012521675.1 Synergistaceae bacterium
GCGCTTAATGAAGCCTTCGAGGCCCTCCGCCCTCTTGTTTTAGAGCCCGCGGTGCTTTTTGTCATCGCTGTTACCTCCAGGAATCGGATTTTTTATACCGGAGAGAATGGTCCTCAGCAATCAATCCCCTTCCGGGCCAGCACTCCTTTTTGATAGGGGTGACGAATTTCCGACATCTCGGTCACGAGATCCGCCGCGTCCACCAGCTCCCGAGGCGGGTTTCTACCGGTGAAGACCAGCTCTGTGTGCCTGGGCCTGCCCTCGACCAACTCCAGCACGGGAGTCAGTTCAAGGAGGCCGAAGGAGAGAGCGACGTTCAGCTCGTCGAGGATGACCAGGTCGTACTCGCCGGATTTGACACCTTCCGTCGCCGCGGCAAGTCCCCTTTTCGCCTCCTCGTAATCCACGGGATCGATGGAATCGGGATATACGAAGTCGGGCCTCCCGGTCTGCACCAACGTCACTCCGGGCAACAGGGACAGGGATCGAACCTCGCTGTATGGCCAACCCTTCATGAACTGCACAATGAGCGTCTTTCCTCCCGCTCCGGCCATCCTGAGCGCCATGCCGAGGGCGCTGGTGGTCTTGCCCTTGCCGTCGCCCATATATACCTGCACGAAGCCTCTTTCAAGGACGGGCAAAAAAACTCCTCCTCTCGCTTGCATGTTTTCCCATCGTATGTATTACAATGCCCTCAGAACGGAGGTTTGTCAATGCTCTATAAAACGAGAATCGTGGTGTCGGGCATAGTGCAGGGCGTGGGCTTCCGACCCTTCTGCGCCAGGCTCGCCCGCTCCGAGGGGATCAGCGGCTTTGCGCTGAACACGTCTGCCGGGGTAGAGATGGAGCTCCACGGCGAGGGCGGAAGTTTGGACAGGTTCCTGTCGCGTATCTCTCTTGAGAATCCCCCTGCGTCCGCTGTTTACAAGGTCGAGGTGATCGACGAAAGGCACCCCTCTCCCCGGCCCCCGGCGGGCTTCGAGATACATGAAAGCCGCAGGGAGGCCCGTAACACCGCCATGATTCCGGCGGACCTCTCCACCTGTTCGGACTGCCTGTCGGAGATGAAAGACCCCTCGAACCGCAGGTATCGCTACCCGTTTATCAACTGCACCAACTGCGGCCCCCGCTACTCAATTATAAGCGAACTGCCCTACGACAGGCCAACGACGACCATGTCCGAATTCAAAATGTGCCCCGAGTGTCACGGGGAGTATTCGGACCCCTTGAACAGGCGTTTTCACGCGGAGCCGAACGCCTGCCCGGTCTGCGGGCCCTTGGTCTGGCTGGCCGACTCCCGCGGATCGGTACTTGAGCATGAGGACAGGGCCGTGAGGCTAGCCTCCTCACTGCTCGGAGAGGGGAAAATTCTCGCGGTCAAGGGGATAGGAGGCTTTCACCTCGCGTGCTCCCCTTTCAGCGACGAGACCGTGGCCCTTTTGCGCTCCCGTAAAAAACGCGAGCACAAGCCCTTCGCCGTCATGGTCTCGTCTCTTCGGACGGCCGAGAGGCTGGCGTACGTCCCCGACATCGCAAAAAAGCTTCTTCTCTCCCCCGCCGCCCCTATCGTGCTGTGCTGCGCACGAAGGCGCGAAGAGGGAGGAGTCTCTCGATTCGTCGCCCCCGGGCAGAGGACCCTGGGGTTGATGCTCCCCTACACGCCGCTGCATCACCTCTTGTTGGAGGAGATCGACGCGCTGGTCATGACCAGCGCCAACTTCTCGGACGCCCCTATAGTATCGGACAATGAAATAGCTCTGCGAAGCCTTGCCCCCATAGTCGACTTCTTTCTGCTGTCCGACCGAGATATCAGGATGCCGATCGACGACTCGGTCGCCGCACCCCTGGGTCGTTCCTTTTTTCTCATGAGGAGAGGGAGGGGGTACACCCCCCTGCCGATCACCTTTCCGGGGAAAGACGACAGTGTCATCCTCGGAACGGGTGCGGAGATGAAAGGAGGCTTCTGCTTCTCCAGGGCCGGACGCCTGATTCCAGGGCAGTACTTGGGCGACATGAAGCAGAGAGAGACATTGGCCTATTACAACAGGTCCCTGGAGCATTTTATGAGGCTGTACGAGCTAAAACCCGAGGTCGTCGCTTACGACATGCACCCCCGGTATCTTTCCTCCAGGATCGCCGAGAGGCTGGCCGTAGACCACGGGGCCGAGACGGTCGCAGTTCAGCACCACCACGCCCACTTCGCCGCCTGCCTCTTCGAGAACGGTGTCGACGGGGAGGCCATGGGGCTTATCTTCGACGGGACGGGCTATGGAGAGGACGGCGGTGCCTGGGGAGGCGAGATCTTTGTCGGAGACATATCGAGATATGAGCGGGCGGGGCACTTCCTCCCCTCCCGGCTGCCAGGGGGGGACGCAGCCATATTGGAGCCCTGGAGGTATGCGGTCGGGCTTCTGCACGACGTCTATGGGAAAGAGGAGGCCCTCTCGATCGGGAGGGAGATCTGGGGCTCCCGTTCGATGAAGGTCGAGATCTTGCTGGAGACGTTGCCCTTCTCGCCGCCGACGACGTCGTGCGGCAGGCTCTTCGACGCGGCGGCGGCCCTGCTTGGCCTCTGCGACGTCGCATCCTACGACGGGCAGGCGGCGATGAGCCTGGAGGCCGCGGCCACGGGAACGCTCGAGGCACCCTTCAAAGTGGACCGCGCGGGCGGGCTCTTCATAATCGACTGGAGACCTGTGATCAGGTGGATCGTCGAGTCTAAGAACCGCCTGCCCCTGTCCGAGATAGCGGGCGGAGTGCACGCCGGGCTCGCAAAAGCCGTGGCGGGAATATGCCGTGCGATAAGAGACGAGCGGGGGATAAGACAGGTGGCCCTGTCGGGTGGTGTTTGGCAGAACAGGAGGCTGACGGCGCAAGTCTCCCGGCTGCTGCGCCTTGACGGGATGGTGCCGCTGCTTCACAGGATGCTGCCGCCGAACGATGAGTGCGTCTCCGCCGGGCAGGTCGTCGTCGCGAGCGCGATTCTCTCGCGCAGAGGGCAGTAGAGAAAGGCGGCCCGGAAAAACAGGGGCCGCCTTTATACTGCTGCGCCTACACGGTGCTGTAATCTATTCCGCTCTCCTCGGAGAGGACCGACAGCTTCTTCTGGACGTGGATGCTGTCGACGAATCTTATCGTTCCGCTCCTCGACCGCATCACCATGGAGCTGGTGCGGATCTGCTTTCCTTCGTAGCGTACTCCCTTCATCAGTTCGCCGTCCGTGACTCCGGTGGCGGAGAAGAAGATATTGTCGCCCTTTACCAGGTCGTCTATGCCGAGCACCTGGTCAAGGGCAAGTCCTCTTTCCTCCGCTTCCCGGACGTCGTTTTCGTCGCGGGGCCAAAGTTTGCACTGCATGTTGCCGTCCAGGCACTTGATCGCGCAGGCTGTGATGACCGCCTCGGGAGAACCGCCTATACCCATCAGAAGATCGGCCCCTCCATGGTCCTTGCAGGTCAGGAGAGCGCCGGCGATATCACCGTCGGGAATGAGTTTTATCCTCGCTCCCACCTCCCGGACCTGTTCCTTTATGTCGTTGTTTCGTGGACGGTCCAGGAGGACGACGGTTATGTCGTCCAGGGCTTTGTTCCTTGCCTTTGCGACCCGGGCTATGTTCTCCGCCGGGGGGAGGTTGATGTCGATGACCTTGGCCCCCTCCGGACCCACCACCAGCTTGTTCATGTAAAAAATGTTCTTGGGGTTGAACATCGTCCCCCTTTCGGAGAGAGCGACCACGCTGATGGCACCGGAGAGCCCCAACGCCGTAAGCCTTGTTCCGTCGATGGGGTCCACCGCTATGTCCACCAGCGGCTCCTCTCCATCGCCGAGCTGTTCCCCGTTGAACAGCATCGGCGCCTCGTCCTTCTCACCTTCGCCGATCACGACCACCCCCGACATGGGGACAGTGTTCAGCATGTACCTGAGGGCATTGACCGCGGCGCCGTCAACTGCGTTCTTGTCGCCGCGCCCCATCCATCTCCCCGCGGCCATGGCCGCGGCTTCGGTAGCCCGTACCAACTCCAGAGCAAGGTTTCTGTCAGCAGCAAAAAGTTCAGCAGGGCACATCGAGGCATCCTCCTTAAGATGATTATTCCTGGGCCGATTATCACCGTTGGATCAATCAAAAGGGTCAGTCATGCGGTCCTCGGTCAGCGAGTCGCCTCCTTTCGGCTGTCTCGTCAAGCCATCCTCGTCTCACGCAGGAGAGGAAGGAATCGTAACGACCGTCAGCGAAATCGGGGAATGTGTAGTCGAACGGCATCCAGCGCCTGTCCCTGTAGCGAAGAGTCACCTCCGCGAAAATCCCCTCTCCCAGGTAGACCCTGTGAGCGTGATCCTTCGTGGAGGCGAGCACGAGCCTCGCACCGTTCAGATACCCGGGGTCTATATTTACCCTCCGCGGCGAGCCGCTCGCTCTCTCCACCCGGCACGAAGCGCTTTTCCACTCAGTAAGCCTGCCCGCGTCCCGAAGCCCCTCGAAGGAGAGAAAACGCCTGTATAGAACGGGCGCTATATCGGAGTAGTAGTCGGTCACAGAGGAAAAGAGGGACTGGTTGCTTTCGCACTCGGGGATCCCCCACAGGTCCGAGAGGGCGTCCTTTGTCCAGTTCCACGCCTCGTCGTCGGGGTAGAGCACTCCCGTAATCAATTTTACAGGATACATGCACTCTTCGATACTATTCTTCGGGCTCATTGTCAATGCAGACATAGCCAAGGACGGCGTTTTCCCAGATACAGGCCAAGCAACGGTCCTCGTTTCGAGCGGCGGGGAGGTTCTTTGACCTGACTTGCCTCACGGACCTCCTCCTGCATTTCAGATCCGTGATGAACGCCTGTCCGATCGAGGCCAGCCAGGCCATTCGATCCGCGTTTTTTATATCTTCCGTGACCTCCTGGATTAAAAAAACCGCGGGATCGATCCTGGAAAACAGGAATTGCCTGCCGCCATGCTGGATCAGAAACTCGCCGGAGAGGCGTTTTTTCTTGGACAGCTTAGGCAGTGCGATGTCTTCAAAAAGCTCCTCCGCGGCGTGATTATAAAGGACCGAGCCCTCGTCGCAGAGGACGATCGGGAGGGGAACGGTCCACCAGGCGGGCAATTGAAGGGCAGGTGTCTCTTCAAGCATCGCTTTAGCCTCGACGCTCTTTTTCGGCTCGTCGGGTATCGCCTCGGCCGGTACCACCTCGACACCTTGCTTCGTGACCAGAAGAACGGGGGTGAGCGGCCCCATTGACTTGCTGATAGTCCCCGGCGGAAGTTGCCCCGACGAGAGCCTCTTCATCGCCTCCGCCACTTTTGTGTCGGCGTGCCCCCTCTCCATGAAGGAGACTATCTGTTCTTTGGAGAATATGGCGCTTTTGTCAGCCCCCGAGATCACGCAGTGTTCCACTCCGTGAAGAAACAGGGATCGAAGAAGCGACGAAAGAGGGGAATCGACCGTGGTGTCATTGGTGTAACCAGTCCTGTCCATCTCAGGCATTTTCAATCCTCCAGCAGTGCCCTCACGAACTCCTTGACGTCGAAGGGACGCAGGTCTTCCTCGCCTTCACCCAGCCCGACATACCGAACCGGCAGTTTCAGCTCTTCGGCTATCGCTAATATTACTCCACCCTTCGCGGTGTTGTCGTATTTGGACAACACCACTCCGGAGAGGGGAAGAGCCTTGTTAAAGGTTTTTGCCTGTGCCAGCCCGTTCTGTCCTGTCACCGCGTCCAGGACGAGCAAGGTCTCGATGTCCGAGTCCCCGCGGTCCCTGTCAAGGACCCTGTAGATCTTGGCGAGCTCTTCCATCAGGTTGTGTTTCGAGTGAAGGCGCCCGGCGGTATCCACTATCAACACGTCCGCGCCGGCCGATTTGGCCGCCGCAAGCGAGTCGAACACTACGGCCGCAGCGTCGCTTCCCTGTTTCTGGGCGATCACCCTCGTCCCGGACCGCTCGCCCCATATCTTCAGCTGGTCGACCGCCGCAGCGCGGAAGGTGTCCGCCGCGGACAATATAACTCGTTTGCCCTCGTTGCTCCATTGATATGCGAGCTTTCCCGCTGTCGTGGTCTTGCCGCTGCCGTTCACTCCCACGAGGAGGACGATCACAAGAGTGCCCGCTCCCGTCGCGACCGGTTGCCCCATGAGAGGGACGGAGGACAGTGTCCCGCTCAAGAGGTCCGAGAAGTGGTCGAACAGTTCCGCCGTCTCGCCGGTTCTGGAGGAGAGGGATCTCTCCCTCAACTGCTCTATCAGGCTCTGAGAGAGGTCCACGCCTACGTCCCCTGTGATCAGAACCTCCTCTAGGCGATCCCAGAAATCAGTGTCGACAGGCCCGCTTGAAAAAAGGCCGGCCAAGCCGTCGCTCCATCTCTTTCTTACGCCCTTGAGGCCGGTCTTCAATTTTTCAAGAAATGACACGGCTACTACCTCCTCCTGAAGCGCCGCTTCATGCTCGAGTTTCCCCGTCCTTGCCCTGGCCGTGCTTCTTGCCCATGTGCGAGGGTCGTTTTTTTTCAGCTCCGGGGTCCCGCGGCCTCTCCTTTGTCGCACGAGGCGCCTGCGACTCGGCGGAGCGCTCTTGTCCCTTGCCGGGGCCGCGTTTTCGCGGACCTTGACGTCTTCCCGGCCCCTTATCCTCCTTTGCGGCCGGTGAATCGACACCCTTCTGTCCATGCTGAGAGTGGCGGCCCTTCTTGGCGCCCTCCCCGGACGGTCTTTTCGCCTCATCTGTCCTTACCGGGTCTTTCCGATCCCTGTCCTTGTCCGCGCCTGGCCGAGATGCCTGCCTGTCGGCCTGTTTTTTCTGGCCTTCCTTGGGCACGGGAGACTTTTTCCTTCTTCTCCTCCTCGACGGTTTTTTTCCGTCGGCCGCAGGAGCGCCTTTGGGGGAACGCCTGGATTGGTCGTCCGCCTTCCTCTGCGTTTCCTTCCGAGTCTCCGGACCGCTCTCGGTTTCAGCCTTGTCCGCAGGCGTCTCAACCGCGACTCTTCCTTTTTTGCGACTTCCCCAGGAGGTGCGCAGGGATGAAAATGCAGGCTTCCCATCCGAGAGGCGGGGGAAGGCTCTCTCCAGGTCATCTCGGGATGGAACCTCCCACTCCCGGCCATCCAGGACGGTCTCTTTGAAACTAGGGAAATCCTCCACTGCGACCTGGATACTCCCTCCCTCGGGGCGCCTGATCCGGACCGAGTTCGAGGTCAGCTCTACACCGTCGACCACGTAATTGCCGTTAGGGGTTCTGATCTTCGCTCCGGGGTTGGGAAGGTTCTTCCACAAAGCTCCGTATGCATCGTGCTCGTACGACATGCAGCACATCAACCTGCCGCATATGCCGGAGATCTTGGTCGGGTTCAGGGCCAGATTCTGCTCTTTCACCATTTTGATGCAGATCGGGGTGAACTTGTGGAGCCACTGGCTGCAGCAGCATTCAAGGCCGCACGGAGCAATGCCCTTCACTGTCTTCGCCTCGTCGCGCACACCTATCTGCCTGAGTTCTATGCGGGTCTTGAACTCCTTCGCCAGGTCCCTGACATAGGCGCGAAAGTCCACTCTCTGCTCCGAGGTGAAGTAGAAAAAGAGTTTTTTTCTGTCGAGAAGGTACTCCACGTCGACCAGCTTCATGGAAAGGTTGTGATTGCGCAACAGCGCCCTGGCCGTCACCAGGACTTCTCCCTCCTCGGCCCTGGCTTTCGACGCCGTCAAGAGGTCCTCCTCGGAGGCGGGCCGGGCCAGTGTTATCTCCTGGAGGCTCGGCTCTCCTCCCTTTAACTGGCCGTCCGGGGAGTTGTCGGAGCACGAGGCTCGGTATCTGACCTCCTGCTCGGTCGACAGAGAGCCTCCCAGCACGGCCATCTCCGTCCCCCTCATCGTCTCGACGACGAGTCGAGAGCCCTTCGAGGGGAAGGGAGGTGCCTTTATGTCAAGCAAACCGAGATAACGCGGCTTACCAAATATCGCCAAATGAATGGTCAAATATAAAACCCTCCTTGAGTACCATTACAACCAGATCCAGGGCCATCGTACGGGAAAGGCGCTTGGACTGGACCACCATCCTGAGACGCTCGAGCAGAGCCGCTCTCTCATAGGCGCCCCGGTCGATTTCGTACGAGATCCACGGTGCCAACAGCCCCGCCAGGTCGTCGATCTCCGCCGCAGCATACTGCTCGACCCAGTCTGCCCACTCTTTCTCGGTCCGGGGCGGCGGCAGCCCTTCCACTGCACGGGTCGAAGGCAGCGACACCATCCAAGAACGGCTTCTCAGTGTGGGGAGAAGCAGTTTTTCGTCCTCGAGCATGAGGACCACGTAGACGTCCTCGGGAGGCTCCTCCGCCAGCTTTAACAGGCTGTTCGCGGCTGGAGGCAGCATTTTTTCCGCTGAGAACACCAGCACAACCCTCCTGTCCGATACCACCGGGCGGAAGGCGGCGTCGCTTATTATCCTGCGGCACTCGTCGATTGAGGGCGGCTTCGATGGCTCTCCAGCCACGATAAGATCGGGGTGGTTGGCCCCCGACCACGCCTCGCAGGCCGGACAATTGTCCTCCCCTGTCCCGTTTGCGCACAGCAGGGCTTTCGAGAGGGCCTGCGCTATGACCGGTTGGCGCTCATCGGAGGCTGAAAGGGCTATCGTATGTGGGAAAGAGCCCCTCCGAAGCATTTGAAGCATTCGTATCCAAGCCTCCGACTCCCTCCAGGCGCCTGGATCCTGTTTTGCCCGGTCGTGCGAGTTCAAAACAGCAGGGAGAACAGGCATCCCTTGATCTCCTCCAGTATCCTATGCATCCTGGCCCTCTCGCCCTCTCTCGCCAGGGCCGCCTCAAGATCATTGAGCAGAGAGTCGGTCTTCTCCACTATGACGAAAAAATTGCGGTCTCCCATCCTCCATTTCATGTCGCGCCTGACTCTCAGCCCGGACACGGCGCGACGCAGCGCCTCCGACACGAGTTTTCTGTACTGCTGAAGAAGCGCCTCGGCCGGGAAGATGGAGAGCTTCCTGCCCACTGCGTCGAGGCTGGCCAGCAACTCCCTTATCTCAGCGTCCTCAAGAGATGCTGAAAACACCGGCGCTACCGGCCTGCCGGCTGAGTGGCCTCCCTCTTTTTTTCCGGTTTTCCCGAACTCTCCTCCGGTAAAGGTCTCTTTCGATGACTTTTTAACCCTCATCGGAAGACGGACACCTCCAATGCGGCCACAAGACGGCCCGACAGGGCGTCCGGTTCCTCCAGGGCATCGAGCCTTATGATCCTGTCGGGATCTCTGCGAGCAAGGAAAGAATAGCCCTCGCGCACTCGCTCGAGAAAAGCGACGCCCTCCGACTCGAAGCGGTCGAAGTCTCCCCGGCGCGAAAGCCTGCCCAACGCCTTGTCAACCGGCAGGTCCAGCCAGATCGTCAGGTTCGGCACCGGGAAGCCGCACCATTTAAACAGCGTCTCTATCCTCTCCGACTGTATGCCCCTTCCCCAGGACTGGTACGCAAGGGTCGAGTCCGTGTAGCGCTCGCATATGACGATTCCGTGCTCCAGGGCCGGGAGGATCGTCTTCTTCACATGCTCGCACCTGTCCATGAGAAAGAGAAACAGCTCGCTCATCCTGTGGGAGTACTCGCCCTTCAGTATTCTCTCCCTTATCCAGTCGCCGCCCTCCCAGCCCCCCGGCTCCCTGGTCCAGACAACGGGACGTATGGGCAAGCACCTCTCTCTCAGGGCGCGAACAAGGAGTTCCGCCTGGGTGCTCTTTCCGCTTCCGTCGATTCCCTCCAGGGTGATGAACATGGCCGTCACCTAATAGTCCGCGCTCGCCTTCGACGGCCTCACCGTGATGAGCTTGCGAAGAAGCCCGTCAACGACGAAATCGGACTTGAAAATCAGGAGCGTTCCCTCTTTCATCCTCCTGCGCTTGGTCTCGCTCAATAGCTCCTGATCCTCCTTGGACAGCGGCTCTTCGGGCCCCCGGTTCTCGGAGTTCTTCGATGACTTTTCGTAGTTGAACTCGATGATTAGCTCATTGTTGGTCTCCAGGGCAGAGAGCTCGGCGAACAGCTGCTTGAAGTTCTCTATGGTCTTCCATCCCTGTATTAGAGCGGACTGACTAAGAGGCTCGATACCGCCTCCTCGCACCAGTATCTCGCAGAAGCCGGACACATCCTCCGGTATGGTTATCTCGAACGACTTCTTCACCTGCTTCTTTCTGTAGGGGCGCAACAACACTTCGACCTCCACCGTGTCTCCGGCGGTGAACGAATCCCCTTTTACCTCGACACCTTCAATATACATCAGTTTCGGGGAAGAGGTGAACTCGGCCGTGAGAATTATGCCCAAGGGGTAGATCTCGGCGAACGGGTTCAGGAACACCACGTCCAGCAGCTCGGCCGTCTCTTTGAGAGAATCCCCCGCGAGGTCCTTGTCCGAAAAGAACATGTTGGTCCTCGACCAGCCCTCATAAAGGCCTCTTCCCTGAACCTTGAGGGTCAGAGAGGCGGTTCCATGCCCCTTTCTTCCCCAGAGACCGTCGATCAAGCCGGTGAAGATCCCCGAGGCGAGCTCGGCACCCAAGAAGGGATCTGGAGCGATATGAAAACGCTTCTGCGTCTTGACTCCTCGTTCCTCGTCCGTGAACAGCAGGGTCGCCGATATCGAAGGGGTGAAGTAGCCGATCCTGCCACCTATGCCCTGGGGCCTGTCCTGCGTCACAGTGCCGATTATCCTCAAGGGGCTCCCCACCTTGAACGGCGCCTCGATGCTCGGCACGACATTGTGGATATAGGCGTGGGCCACCGGGTAGTTCACAGCCCCTCTGCCCAGGAAGGGGTGGGCGAAGGCCAAAAATCGCCCGTCCGGGGCTATGGCCGTCATCGTACCGGTGGATCCTATCGTGACATCTCCCCACGCCAGGAGCACGGTGATGGCGTCCCCCGGCGTCACTTTCGCGTTCATCTCCACCGGGACGTCGTCGTCCGCGGAAGCGCCCCCGGGGACGTAGCGGGATTCCCCGAGCAGCTCCGCTAGGTCGTCGGCCTTGCGGCGGCTGACACCGTCGATGAAGAGCGGGGAGAGGGGCTCCTCGACCGTGACCGGCACAACCAGGTCTTCGTCCTCCTCGTCCTCCTGCTCATCGATATCCTCGCCGGCGCTTGGCTCGTCTTTTTCGTCCCCGCCCTCCTCCTTGGGAGGCGACGGCAGCGGGCGGAAGACCACCGGTTTGTCATCCCATTCCCACACCGAGGTCATATCCGCGATGGGGGTCACAAGGCCCAGTGTATGGTCGCTAAAACTCCATCCGTACCCGATCGCTCCGATAAGCTTGCCGTCGACATACACCGGGCTGCCGCTCATGCCCGCGGCTATGCCGCCGGTCTTTTCCACGATCGGACCGTACGCCTTCACCATTATCAGGTGTCTTGGCGTCCCCTTTCCGGGGATCACGCTGACTATCTCCACCGGAAAGCCGACCACCTCTCTTCCGGAGACAACGGTGAGAGCACGGCCTTTCATGCCAGGGCGCAAGGACTCCACGTTCATAACTGGCGGGGACGGAGGATAGGGGGCCGCTTGGAGCTCCGCGGGAGCGATCAATAATATCAAGGCAAGCGCCAGAAGTCGAAAAAGAGTCATGCGCAGAGTCCTCCGGTCGTCGTATTCAGCTCTGTCTCTTCCATCTCAGGTAATTCATGATAAAGTCGTCGATATCTCCATCTAGGACAGCCTGCACGTTTCCCGTCTCGAAGCCGGTCCTGTGATCCTTGACGATCATGTAAGGGTGCAGAACGTAGGAACGTATCTGGCTTCCCCAGCTGATCTCCTTCTTCTCCCCCTGCATGGCGGCAAGCTCTTCCTTCCTCTCCTGAAGCGCCTTCTCGTACAGGCGGCTTCTCAGGACCTTCATCGCCATCTGACGGTTCATGTGCTGGGATCGTTCGTTCTGGCAGCCCACGACCGTCCCCGTGGGAATATGGGTGATCCTCACAGCCGAGTCGGTCCTGTTGACGTACTGACCTCCCGCCCCGCTCGCCCGGAAAGTGTCGATCCTGAGATCCTCCGGGCGTATCTCCACCGATACGTCGTCGTCGAGCTCGGGGGCCACGTCGACTGATGCGAAGCTCGTATGCCGACGTCTCGCCGCGTCGAAGGGGGAGATCCTGACCAGTCGATGCACTCCCTTTTCTCCTTTCAGGTATCCGAATGCGTATTCCCCCTGTATCAGCATAGTGGCGTTCTTGATCCCCGCCTCCTCGTCCTGGAGAAGCTCGAGGACCCGTCCTGAAAAGCCCTCTCGTTCAGCCCATCTCAGGTAGAGGCGAAGAAGGGTCTCCGCCCAGTCCTGGGAGTCAAGCCCCCCGGAGCCGGCATGAATCGTCAGGATGGCGTTGCACTCATCATGCTCCTCCGACAGGAGCAGCCTCATCTGTTCCCTCTCCGCGTACTTGCGAAGCATGTCCGCGGTGGCGTCGAACTCTCTCTGCAGCTCCACGTCCTCGTCCTCCGCCAAAAGCTCCTCGAGGGCGGACAGATCGCCGAACAGCCTGTCCACCTCGCTCCAGCTGTCCAAATTCCTCTGGATTCGGGCGATCTCCCTCGAGACCTCCTTGCTTTCCGCCTTCTTCCAAAACTCCGGATCCGCGGACTGCGCCTCCAATTTCTCTTTTCGAGCGGTTATCGTATCGAGGTCAAAGACTGTCCTGAAGATTTTGCCTTAAAATCCGCAGTTCCTCCAAAATAGTAACGTTAGGTGCCAGCGCCATCTCTACATCCTCCTCGAGTGCAAGTCGTCTTGCTTTGCATGGCGTTTAATTATATCATTTCGAAGCTGTTCAGACCGAGGAGGCAGGGCGAATTGAAAAAATCAGACCCGATTGCAGCGGCGATCGGCAGGGTTTTATCCGGCGCAAAAGAAGGACGTAGATCCCTCCGTTCCCTGTCGGAGGCCCTTTCCATCTCCGATCAGGACGTCTGCGAGGGCCTTGAAACCCTGTCCGAACAGGGATTCGACATCCGAAAAACACCGGAGGGCATTGAACTTCACTCCCCGCCAGAGTACGACCTGGCGCCATCCTACGTCGCCTCTCTCTTGCCCGAAGACGTGTTTGGCGATGCGATCATTCACACCTACGACACTCTCCCCTCCACGCAGGACACTGCAAAGGAGCTGGGACGAAATGGAAATCGCCTCGTCGTCGTCTTTGCGGAGGAACAGACAAAGGGCAAGGGCCGACGGGGCAGGAGGTGGCTGTCCTGCAGGGGATGCGGTCTGTTTTTCTCCGTCTTATTCAAACCGCCCCTTCCCGCGTGCAAGCTGCAACTGGTAAACCTCGCGGCGGCGCTTGCCGTGAAGGACGCGGTATCCGCGCTTTACTCCGTCGAACTCTCGGTCAAGTGGCCCAACGATCTGCTGTACAAGGGCGGAAAGGTCTGCGGCATCTTATCCGAGGCTTCCATCGGGGCCCGGGATATTTTAGACTGCCGGACGGGAATCGGGATAAACATAGTGCCTCCCGATCCGGTGGCCGACGAGGGTGCGGTCCTCTTCAACGCAAACCACATCGGGGAGGCAGCGAACGCTCCGGTTCATCGCGGGAGGCTCGCGGCGGAGATACTTGCCCGCTACTTCCGCCTGCTGGACCAGGCGGCTTCCGACGGCGGACAGACCCTCCTGTACAGCTACAGGGCCTCCTGTTCGACCCTGGGGAGGGATGTATCCGTCATCACGGACGAGGGAACGGTGACGGGAAAGGCCGTCGGCATAGGCGAGGATGGAGAGCTGCTCCTCGAGACGGAGGGGGGGGAGATGGCCTTCAACGCGGTCGATGTCGTCCATGCAACCCCAAGTTAGAGCACTATATGGTATAATAATGTCTATTATAACCAAAAGGAGTAATGGAGATGCGCCTGATTGATATGTCGACATCGAGCGGCTGAGCTGCCAAGATAGGTCCGTCGGACCTGTCCAGGATATTGAAAAACATTCCTCTTCCGTCCGATGGACGCATCATCACCTCCTGGTCCTCCGGGGAGGACGCGGCCCTTTTCCACATCGGAGGCGACAGGCTGGGAATTCTGACCGTAGATTTCATAACCCCCGTCGCGGACGACCCGAGGACCTGGGGTATGATAGCGGCGGCCAACTCCCTAAGCGACGTATTCGCTATGGGTGGCCTGCCCCTTGTGGCGCTGAACATAGTCGGCTTTCCCGTGAAGACCCTCTCTCTGGAAATCCTGGAGGCGGTGCTGTCGGGAGGCCTCGAAAAAGTGCGCGAGGCGGGCGCATTTCTGGTAGGTGGGCATAGTGTCGAGGACAGCGAGCCGAAGTACGGGCTTGCCGTGTTCGGGGAGGTAGCCGAGGACTCGGTGTGGAAGATCGACGGTGCTCGCGCCGGAGATCTCCTGGTGCTGACCAAGCCGATCGGAACAGGCATCGCGACGACCGCCCTGAAGGCCCATATGGTCGAGGACGAGAGGACCGTCCAGGAGGCGATCGGATGGATGTCCACCCTCAACGATCTTCCGCTGAAACTCGACAGGGAGCTTCTATCCCGCGTGAACGCCTGCACTGATGTGACGGGGTTCGGCCTTGCGGGGCACGCACTCGACATGCTGTCGGCAGGAGGACTCAAGCTGCTTCTGAGCTTGAAGGACGTGCCCCTGATAACGGGGGTCCTGGAGCTTGCCGCATCGGGGCTTGTCCCCGCCGGAACCTACAACAACCGCGCGGAGTTCGAGAAGAGGGTGGCGGATCCAAAAGGCCACGACGAACTGCTGGTCGAGAGCCTTTTCGACGCTCAGACCTCGGGCGGAATGATGCTGGCCATACCGGAAGACGGGGCTGACGCCTTTCTGTCCGCACTTTCATCGATCGGCTTCGAGCGCTCGGCCGTCATAGGTCGATTTGTGCCAGGGGACGGCGGAATCGAGATAGTCTCCGGTCTCTGACAGGGACATCCCGGCCCCGGGTTCTGTCACTGCTTATTGCCCTGCTTGATCCCCTCGGGCGGCCTGAAGGCCGAGACCTTGTTCCAAAGCAGGATGTACTGGCCGTGGAAGAAGAGCAGCATGTCCTGGTCCAGCGCGGGGCGCTCGAGGAAGAGGATGTCCTTGTTGTTTTTCAACGACTCTCTTACCTTTTTCAAAGGCGGGACATCCGCGACGACGAGAATTTTATTCCTTCGCGAATCTTCGAGGAGCGATGCCAGCCTGTCCAAACCTTCGCCGCGCGACCAGGAAAGCTCCACCTCCTCGTTCACGGGAATCATCGAGCAGCCCGCCGCGGTCAGCATCCTCGAGTAGCTGCCCCCGAGGTAGATCAGCGACAGTCCGCCGAGAAGCCGCCTTCCTACGATCACGGTGCTGTCGAGGCGCGTCTGGAACTCGGACAGCCTGCGCTGGTAATAGGAGTAGTTCTCCGGGTCGAACTGGGACAGCACGGTGAACACCCTCTGCGCTATGAAGGGAAGAGCCGAGGGATCGGTAAAGAAAAGATCCGCCTCCTCTTTGTCGAAAGGGGCCTTTTTATAGAGGAATACGAGGTCGTCCCATTCCTTCTCGTTAAAGCCCAACCGAGAGGCCTCGGCGACGTCGAGGGCTATAAGACGCGCCTCCCTCGAGATCTTGTTCGCCTTGACCTTGCACACCGGCTCCCCGTCGTCATTCCAGTCTTCGACGGGATGCACCGTGACGAAGACACCGCCGATGAACCTCGTCACCAGCGCCAGCCAGGGCGAGGTCGTCCACACATCCCAGGCGTGGGCGATGCCGGCGTGAAAAATGACGAGCAGGAAAATAGGGAGCGAGAAGCGAAGAAACCTGTTTCTCACCTGTCTCAAGTCCTCTCCAAAAGATGGGCCAAGCTCGCCCTGGCAGCGGAGAACTCCGCCGCCTTCTTCGATGGGCCGCTTCCCTCCCCCGCGGGTGCGCCCCCCAGCAGGACCCTTACAAGGAATACCGGCTCGTGCGGGGGCCCAGCCACGGATACTGTCTCGTATGTTGGGTTGCCAAGCCCTCTCTCCTGGGCCAGTATCTGGAGGGATGATTTCGGGTCCTCCGCCTCGGGGGGGGACGATTCGAGCAGGAAATCCAGGTATCCTTCAACGACCGAGTCGGCCGCCTCGAAACCGCCGTCCAGGAAGACCGCTCCGAACAGGGCTTCCGCCACGTCCGCGCACAGAGAACTGTCGCAGTCGAGGGGGTGCAGGCTCCTGCCGGTGCGAAGAAGACGCTGGAGCCCCACGTGGCAGGACCATAGCTTGAGCGAGGCACCGCATACAAATGCCGCTCTTTGCCTGGTCATAGCCCCCTCGTCCAGCTCCTCCCCGGTGGTGAACAGGAACCGAGAGGCGCACAGCTGGAGAACGGAGTCGCCGAGAAACTCAAGCCTCTCGTTGCACTCTTTTCCGCCATGCTCGTTGAGCCAGGAGGAGTGGGTCAGCGCCAAGCGAAGATGAGATTCGTCCTCGAACAGGTAGCCGATCCGCTCTTGAAGTTTCTCCAGTTCTCTGGAGTACCATTCATTGTAATGCATCGTTATTCGAGCTGCGCGCGGACCCCCGTGCCGGACGATCCTCTCGTGCGACCCGGGAGGCCCGCGCTCTGCCTTCGCCTATTCGTACTTTTGAAGGGCTATGACGCCGTTGTGCCCTCCGAACCCGAAGCTGTTCACCAGGAGCCTTGAGACATGCTTCTCCACCGCTTTGTCCCCCACGACGTTTATCTCGCACTCGGGATCGAGGTTATCCAGGTTGATGGTGGGGTGTATGACTCCCTCCTCGATGGCCTGAAGCGCCGCCACCGTCTCCAGTGCGCCCGCCGCTCCCAGGCAGTGTCCGATCATCGATTTGGTGGAGTTGACATGGACTTTATCCGTATGGTCTCCCAGGACGCTGCGGATCGCCATTGCCTCCATCTTATCGTTCAGAGGGGTCGATGTCCCGTGCGCGTTGATGAACTCCACATCCTCGGGCAGCCACTTCGCATGTGCGATGGCCTTGCGCATGGCGCGCGCCGCGCCGTCTCCCTCCGGGTCGGGCGCGGTGATATGGCTGGCGTCGCACGTATTTCCGTATCCGACGATCTCCGCGTAGATATGAGCACCGCGTTTCTTCGCGTGCTCCAGCTCCTCCAGCAGGATAACTCCCGCTCCCTCTCCCATTACGAAGCCATCTCGATCGACGTCGAAGGGTCGCGATGCCCTTCCCGGCTCATCCAGCCTCGTGGAGAGCGCCTTCATGGCAGCGAAGCCGGCGATGCTGATCGTACGGAGCGCCGCCTCGGTTCCGCCCGCGAGAATCACGTCCGCGTCATCGCGAAGAATGTTGTGATATGCCTCTCCAATGCTGTGGACCGAGGTGGCGCAGGCGGTCACCACGCACATGTTCGGTCCCTTGGCGTTGTGCTTTATTGCGACATACGCCGTGGACATGTTGCTTATCATCATCGGGATGAAAAATGGGCTTACCCGCCTGGGTCCCTTCTCCATCATGGTCTTGAAGTTGTTGAACGTGGTCTCGATACCGCCCTGACCACTTCCGATGAACACTCCGAATTTATATGGATCCAGGCTTCCCGTATCGAGCTTTGCATCAACGACCGCCATATCCGCGGCGGCCACTGCGAATTGAATGACGCGGTCCGAGCGCTTGGCCTCCTTGCTCTCCATCCAGCGGTTCGGGGCGAAATCCTTTACGTCCGCGCCGAAAGGAATCGGGCTGTCGCTCGCGTCGAACGTGGTCAGAGGACCGATGCCGTTCTTTCCCGCCTTCAAAGCTCTCCAGTAGTCTTCTTTTCCCGTGGCGATGGGGCTTACAACTCCAAGCCCCGTGACAACGACCCTTCTCAAAACACTTCACTCCTCCGCCTAAAAGGTCGGTGCCGACGATAAACCTCTCGGGTAGTCCCAAGGGGGAACGCGGACGCGCTCCCCCTCGCCTTTCGGCCGCTACTCGTCCGCACCAAGTTTGCTCAGTGTGTAATTCATCGCCTCGCCTACCGTGGTCAGTTTCTCGGCGTCCTCGTCGGGGATCTCCATGTCGAACTCCTCCTCGATCCCCATGATAAGCTCCACGATATCAAGGGAGTCCGCCCCCAGGTCCTCGACGAACGAGGCCTCCGGGACTATCTGATCCTCTTCGACATCGAGCCTGTCGATAATGATCTCCTTCAACCGGGCGAGCATCTCCTCTTTCTTCATTCTCTTTCACCTCCCTTCGGTCTCTTCTAGCACATCGTCATGCCGCCGTCTACGGCGACGACCTGTCCGGTTATATAAGACGCCTCGTCCGAGGCCAGGAAACACGCGAGATGGGCGACATCGTCCGGTGTCCCGGCCCTTCCCGAGGGGATCTGTCCCAGGAGGGCCTCTCTAGCCTCCCCGGGCATGGCGTCCGTCATGTCCGTGGCTATGAAACCGGGAGCTATCGCATTGACCGTTACACCCTTGGATGCGTACTCCCTAGCGGCGCTCTTAGTGAACCCGATGACGCCGGCCTTGGACGCGCAGTAGTTCGGCTGGCCCGGGTTTCCGATCAGGGCCACCACGGAGGCGATGTTGATGATCCTCCCCCACTTAGCCCGCACCATCCCTCGTATGGCCTCCCTGGTGCAGTAGAACACGGACGAGAGATTGGCCGCTATGACGGACTCCCAGTCCTCGTCCTTCATTCGAAGCAGAAGCCCGTCCTTGGTTATCCCGGCGTTGTTCACCAGCGCGGAGACGGGCCCGAAACGCTCGTTCACCTCGGCGAAGACTCTCTTCACGTCCTCGGGGCGGGACATGTCCCCCTGGAAGGGGAAGGCGCTTCCTCCTCCGGCGGCAATAATATCACAAACCTCCAGGGCCGCTTTCTCGCTGCTTCTGAAGTTCACGGCCATTTGAAAGCCACTCTCGGCAAGCCTCAGAGCGACGGCCCTGCCTATTCCCCTGCCTGCTCCGGTCACCAGTGCGGTCCTGGGCGCCATGTCAGATCATCTCCTTTAGAAGTCCGGCCACCCTCTCAAGTTCTTCAAGGGTCCCGCAAGAATGCGCAACCAATCCCTTTCGGCATTTCTTTATCAGTCCGGTCAACACTGTTCCGGCCCCGATCTCGAAGAAGACCGAGACTCCTGCGTCGGCCATCCAGTTCACCGAGCCCTCCCACAGGACAGGCATGAACGTCTGGTCGAACAGAGACCTCTTGATCTCGTCCACCTCGGTGAGCGGAAGTGCCCTCGCGTTCGACACGACAGGCGCCGAGGGGATCCTCCACTCGCACTTCTCGAAAGCGGCGAAGAGCTCGTCCGCCAGCGGTCTCATGAGCCTGCTATGAAAGGGGGCGCTCACGTTGAGAGGGATAGCCCTCTTCGCCCCCTTGGCCTTTGCCAGCTTCATCGCTTTTTCCACGAACTCCGCCTCCCCTGAGATCACCGTCTGGCCGGGTGAGTTGAAGTTCGCGGGCTGGCACTCCCCTCCGGGCGCCGCCTCCTCGCACACGGAAGCGACGCCGGCCGCATTCAGCCCCAGGATGGCCGCCATCGCACCTCGCCCCTCGGGGACCGCCTCCTGCATAAGCCTGCCACGAAGATGCACCAGCCTGGCCCCATCCTCCAGGGAGAGGGCGCCTCCGGCCACCAGCGCGGTGTACTCTCCCAAGCTGTGTCCGGCGAGATAGGCCGGCTTGATCGCTCCGTCCGTCATCTCCTCCAACACGGCCAAGAAGGCGATGCTAACCGTCAGCAGGGCGGGCTGGGTGTAGGCGGTCCTTCGCAGTTCCTCCTCCGGCCCGTCGAAGATGATCTTCGAGAGGTTCAAGGACAGGGCGTCGTCGGCCCGCTCAAAGACCCTGGACGCCGACTTGAAAGAGTTTCGCAGGTCCAGCCCCATGCCGACCGCCTGAGAGCCCTGTCCTGGAAAAACAAGTGAGTAGGACATCATGTCACCTCTATCATATTTATAAAACCGCGCCGACCATCCGGGCCACGTTCCTCGCCTCGGAGAACAACCCCTCGATTATCTCCGCCGCAGGCCTGATGTCGTTCACCAAGGCCGAGACCTGGCCGGCCATGAGGGATCCCCACTCCATATCCCCGTCGACCACGGCGGCCCTCAGCCGCCCGGCGCCGAGCTTCTCGTACTCCTCGATCGGGGCGTTCTCCCTCTCCAGTTCCTCGAAACGGCTCGTAAGCTTGTTCTTCAGGCACCTGACCGGGTGACCCGTGGGTCTGCCTGTGATGACATTGCTTCGGTCTCTCGCCGCGATCACCGCCTCTTTGTAGGCCGGATGCACGGTCGACTCGGTGCAGCAGACGAACCTGGTCCCGACCTGAACACCCTCCGCCCCGAGCGCGAACGCGGCCGCGACGCCCCTGCCATCCGCGACCCCTCCGGCGGCCACCACCGGGATATCCACCGCGTCGACTATCTGCGGGACGAGGGCCATAGTCGTTATCTCGCCGACGTGTCCGCCCGCCTCCATCCCCTCGGCTATGACCGCGTCGGCACCCTGTTTCTCCACCCTCTTCGCCTGCGCCACGGAGGCGATCACCGGGAGTATCGTGACCCCGTGCGGCTTGAGTTTCTCGATCACCCTGCCGGGGCTTCCCGCGCCGGTGGTGACGATGGAGACTCCGAACTCTAGGACGATCTCCAGGACGTCGTCAACGGTCGTGGACATCAGCATGATGTTCAGGCCGAACGGCTTGTCCGTCAGGGTGCGCACTTTCAGGATCTCCTTCTCCAGGAGCTCGGGAGGCATATTCGCCGCGGCAATAATCCCGAGCCCGCCTCCGTTGCTCACTGCGGCCGCAAGCTCGGCGTTCGCAACCCATGCCATCCCGCCCTGGATAAGGGGGTAACCGCAGCCCAACAGGCGAGTCACCCGGTTATCGCGAAAATCAGGTCTCATAGATCACACCTCCGTAAGTCATGCCTGCTCCAAAAGCGGTCAACAGCAGCCTTTGGCCGGATACCAGCCGCCCTTGCCCCGCGAAGTCGGACAGGGCGATGAAGACGGACGCGGCCGACGTGTTCCCGTACTCATCAAGGTTTATAAAGACTCTGTCGGGCGCGATACCGAGTCTCTCGGCCGCTCGTTCTATTATCCTCCGGTTCGCCTGGTGGAAGAACCACCAGTCGATGTCGCCGACCGACAGGCCGGAATCCTCGCATAATTCCTTTAAGAAAGGGGGGATCACCCTGTTCACGAACTTGAAGACGTCGTTTCCCTTCATCGTCACAAAGTGCTTTTTCTCGGCCAGCGTCTCTTGCGACGCGGGGTGCTCGACGAGCCCGCCTAAAAGGGTTATCTGGTCGTGCTTCGTGCCGTCCGACCTCAGCCCCGCAGACAGGAAGCGGCCCCTCCCCTCCGAGGGGGCGAGAAGCACCGCACCCGCGCCGTCTCCGAAGAGCACGCATGTGTTCCTGTCGCTCCAGTCGATCAGAGCCGATAGCACCTCGGCACCGATGACCAGCACGTTCCTCCAGATGCCCGACGCTATGCCGCTCACGCCGAGGGCGATGGAATAGACGCCGCTCGTGCAGCCGGACTGGACGTCGAAGGCCCCCGCCCGGTCAGCCCCCAGGAGGCCCTGTACCTTGGGTGCCACTCCGGGAAAGAGGGTGTCGGGGCTGTTGGTCGCGACTATTACCATGTCCAGCTCGTTCGGAGACACACCTGCGTCCTCCAGGGCCGCCCGTCCCGCCTTCAGCGCCAGCTCGCTTGTCAGTTCCCCCGCCTCTGCAATGTGCCTTCTTTGAATCCCGGTCCTCTCCCGTATCCACTCATCGCTCGTATCGACCATCCTCGACAGGTCCTCGTTGGTCAACACTCTCTCCGGGACGTGCCTTCCGATTCCTCGAACGGCCGCCGGCACTCCTTGAAACAACGCCATGAGGAGTCCTCCTTTACCCAAGCTCTTCTCTGATCAACTCCACACCGTTCTGTCCGACGAAGCTCCTCGCCACTTTCAAAGCGCTTAAAATCGCGGGCGCCTTGGAGCGCCCGTGAGCCTTGATTACCGCTCCGTTCACTCCCAGAAGGGGAGTCCCTCCGTGCTTCTCGTAGTGGAACCGGGCCATCAGGTCCTTCACCATCGGCAGCATGAAGAGCATGCCGATCTTCGGTAGGACCCTCTGCCCGATCTCCTCCTCCAGGAGAGACGCCGCCGCGGTCATAAGACCCTCTGCGAACTTCAGGACCACGTTTCCGGAGAAGCCGTCGCAGACCACCACGTCGGCCCTGCTGTAAGGAATGTCGTCTCCCTCGACATAGCCCGAAAACCTCAAAGAACTCTCCATGATGAGGGCCTTCGCCCCGGAGACGGCTTCGTCCCCCTTGATATCCTCCGACCCGTTCGAGAGCAGCGCTATCTGAGGCTCGACCACACCCAGGATGCGCTTGGAATATATGTTGCCCATGTGGGCGAACTGGTACAGCTGAAAGGGCTTGCTCCTCACGTTCGCCCCGACGTCCAAAAGAAAGGTGTACTTGTTCAAAGTGGGCAACGCCACCCCCAGCGCCGGGCGGTCGATCCCTGAGATCCTGCCGACGACCAGTACTCCCCCTGCGACCACCGCGCCCGTGTTGCCCGCCGACACGCACCCGGAGGCCTCGCCCGACCTGACCATCTCCATCGCGAGCCGGATACTGGAGTTCCTTTTTTTCCGTATCGCGAGGGTCGGATGCTCGTTCATCTCCACTCTTTCGTCGGTGTGCACGATGCCGATGCGCCCGCTCACGGAGGAGTCCGCCCTTTCGAGAAGCGGCGCCATAAGCGGCTCGGATCCGACCAGCACCAGCTCCAGATCGCGGTGCTCCTCGCACGCCATCAATGCAGCCTTGCAGATCTCCGAGGGGCCGTGGTCCCCCCCCATCGCGTCAACGGCGATTATCAAACGGAGCTCACCTCTCTTGCGTCTTTCGTATGGTTGTTATTCACCACAGCGGCAATGAACCTTCCGACGAAAATCTCCCTGTCCCCGACCTTGGTCCTGACGCTCACAATGTACTTGTCGTCCTTGTGGACTCCGACCTTGGCCCTGGCGACCAGCGAGTCCCCGACGCGGGCGTGCCCTTTGAACTCCCCTCTCATCGAGTCGACGAGCACGAAGTCCGCCTCGACGACGGCTATCGCTATCGAGCTGGCCTGGGCGTAAATATAGTGATCGCAGACCATGGACGTCTCGCGGAAGGCCATCTCCCTGCGGGTATCGAGGACGGAGAGCGCCCACTTGTTCGGCTCCAGCTCCAACAGGTCCCCGACGACCTCGGTCTGCTTCAGCGAGCGCAGTCTGCTAGTGGCCCTTTGAGCCATGGACTTCATGCGTTCCCTGAGCTCGGGAATCCCCAGCACAGCCCTGTCGAGACGGATTGTGCTCACGCTTACGCTGAAAGAAGCCGCGAGCTCCTCGTCCGTCGCAAGAGGGTTGTGTTCGATCAGCTTGAGCAACTTCCCCTGCCTGGCTCTCTTCCTCTGAGACTTGATTGCAGTCCCCTCCTTAATATGGGCACCTGCTCGTAGCATCTGCTCTTAGGACTAGGTAAGTATAGCTGCCTACTGTGCGACGGTCAATAGGAAAAACAGACAAAAAATGGAGGGCAAGCCCTCCATTTTCCGATCGTCATAACTGCCGGTCTCCGCGAGGCTACTCGTCCGCCTCCGAATCGGCGGCCGTCTTTAAAACCTTTCTGCCCCTGTAATAGCCGCACTCTCCGCAGGCCCTGTAGTTCATGATCGTCTCCCCACAGTGCGTGCAGGTCGTCAGCTCCGGTTTGGTAAGGGACCCGAGCCACACGGATTTTCTTTTATGAGTACGGGCATGAGATACCCTGCTCTTCGGCGTCGCCATTCTGCATATCCCTCCTTTTCACTACGTATCATCGTCAGTTTCGAACGCGAGAAGCTCCTCCAGCCTCGGGTCGATCTCGACGGAAGAACATGAACAACTCCCGGACTCCAGCCGCCTGCCGCACGACGGGCAGATCCCCCGGCAGGCCGGGGAGCAGAGCGCCCTCGACGGCAGCGAAAGGACGAGACTCTCGTAGACCTGGTCCGATATGTCGAGCCTGCTCTTCCAGCAGGGTATCGTCACCATACGATAATCTTCGCCCTCCTCGGACGTCTTTTTTCCCTTTACGTTCTTCCGCAGAGAGTAAAGATACATGAAATCCTCGCGAATTTCAATACCCGCCGGCTCAAGACACCGGGAACATGAAGACGACAGAGCGACGTTCAAACCGACGTCGACAAGCAGCTCTTCGCCCGACCACCTGACCTCCGCCTCCACCACAAGGGGGGAGACAAACCTGAAGGACATTCCGTCGTACAGGAGCTCCTCACCTTCCCCAGCGAGGCAGGTATGAAGGGGCAACTCCCAGGAGGCGCCGGTTCGCGCCTCCTCGTCACCAAACTTTGGCACTTCGATCTCGAAACGCCACAAGGCGGGTCTCTCCGTTATCGGCAAATCGCGCCTCCCAGAAAGGGGCCTAGCCCATCGCTATCCTCTTGGTGTCTCGGGCGATCACCAGCTCCTCGTCCGTCGGGACGACAAGTATGGCGACCCTGCTGTCCTCCGCGCAGATCAGCGCCTCTTCGGCCCGTACCTTGTTCTTCTCCTTGTCTATCTTAATCCCCATGAACTCGAGCCCCGTGCAGATCTTCTCGCGGGTGCGAGAGCTGTTCTCGCCGATCCCCGCTGTGAAGACCAGCACGTCTATCCCGCCCATGGCGGCGGCGTAGGATGCGACGTACTTCTTCGCCGTGTAGCATAGCATTTCCTCGGCCAGCTTCGCCCTCTGGTTTCCCGAGTCGGCGGCCTCTTCAATATCGCGCAGGTCGCTGCTGACCCCGGAGATGCCCAGCAGGCCGCTCTCCTTGTTCAACACGTGGCTCATCGCCTTGTTGTCGATCGCCTCGTGCTCCTGGAGATAGGAGACCAGCACCGGGTCCACATCGCCGGAGCGAGTTCCCATGATGATCCCGGGAAGGGGGCTGAAACCCATGCTGGTGTCGACGGACACGCCGCCCTTCACCGCCGTGATGGAACTTCCGTTGCCCATGTGACAGGTCACTATGTTGAGGGACTCCACCGGCTTCTTCAGGATCTCCGCGGCCCTGTACGATACGTAGTAGTGGCTGGTGCCGTGGAAGCCGTAGCGGCGGACCTTGTATTTTTCGTAGTAGTGGTATGGAATGCCGTACATGTAGGCGTAGCCCGGCATAGTCTGGTGGAAGGCCGTGTCGAAGACCCCGACCTGCGGGATGTTGGGCAGCTCCTCCGTGACAGCGTAGATGCCCATCAGGTTGGCCGGGTTGTGCAGCGGAGCGAGGGGGACGCACTCCTCAAGCGCGTCTATGACGTCGTGCGTGATCAGGACGGACCCGGCGTACCTCTCTCCCGCGTGGACCACCCTGTGTCCGACGGCGGTGAGCTCATCAAGGCTCTTGAGGACGCCGTGACCTGCGTCGAGAAGCGCCTCGACGACGATCTTGAAGGCCACCTTGTGGTTCGGGATGTCGGCGTTCTTGGTCACGGTATCCATACCGGTCTTGGTGTGCTTGATACGTGCGCCCTCGATTCCGATCCTCTCCACCAGCCCCTTCGCGAGGACGGATTCGTCTCTCATGTCGAAAAGCTGGTACTTAAGGGATGAGCTGCCGCAGTTGATTACAAGGATCTTCATAAAACATTTCCCTTCCTCTCGTATTGACCTGGCTCTTTCACCGGGTGTATCGTTATATGTGAAAGGGGGCCGGTCGCTATATATGAGAACTACGTCGGCATAGTAGCCGAGTACAACCCGCTGCACAACGGACACGCGCACCACATAAACCGCGCCAGGGAGCTGGCAGGAGCAGACGGAGCTGTCGTCGCCATCCTCTCCTCCTACTTCACGCAGAGAGGCGAACCGGCGCTGCTGAGCCCGTGGGACCGGGCCGAGAGCGCTCTCTCGGCCGGGGCCAACCTGGTGCTTGGCCTGCCCGCCTTCTTTTCATGCCACAACGCCGGAGTTTTCGCGTCCGGCGCTGTGGACACTCTGGCGGCGACCGGTGTCGTTGGTTCGCTGTCCTTCGGGATGGAAGATCCGGATTTTGACGTCTCGTCACTCATCGATATTCTAGTCCACGAGCCCGTAACTTTCAAGGATACTCTGAAAAAACATCTGAATTCTGGTTTTTCCTACGTGAAAGCCAGGGCGAAGGCGCTTGGCACCATCGACCCGGCCTATGAAAGGGTCGTTTCCTCCCCCAACAACTCTCTGGCCCTTGCGTACATGGAGCGAATCAGGAGGATGGGACACAAGTTGAACTGCTTTCCCGTGCGCAGGACGGGCGGCGGCTACCACGACCCCTCTCTTCCTTCCGAGCCGAAGGACGGTTTTTTTGCAAGTGCCACCGCCATCCGCAGGGGCATAGCGGAGAAGGGGCTTGAACACATCTCCTCCGCCGTACCGCCGGGGAGTTTGGAGGTGCTCGAGAGGTGCATGGCCGACGGGCGCTTCGTGCCCTCGACCGAGCTCTTGTGGAGGACGGTGCGCGCGCTCGTCCTCAGGACACCGGCAGCCGACCTCGCCCGATACTCCGAGATGGGCGAGGGGATGGAGAACAGGCTCTTGAAGTTTGCGGAGGACAGCAGGACCTGGGAGGAGTTCATAGGAAAGTGCGTTACCGGGAGGTACCCGAGGGGACGGGTTCAAAGACAGGCCATCCATCTCCTGCTCGGAGTGGAACACGACGACAACCGGGCACTGCAGGCGAACGGCCCGGCCTACATCCGGCCTCTGGCCGCCGACGGGGCCGGACTCGAGATACTGAGGCGAATGAGGAAGAGCGCCTCCCTGCCCGTCAGAGGCAAACTGCCGGCCGCGAGGCGGGGAGCGGAGGGGCTGCTGGCCCGAATAGAGCTTGTTGCGGCAGGAATCTGGGAGGGGCTGACCCCCTCCTTCCAGGCGGGCTCGGAGAAGAGACGATGCTTCTTCACGGCGCGAGAGTGTGAGGGAGAGGAAACCTCTCCCTGAGCCTGCGGAAGACGCCAGGAGGCACCATCTCGTGGACCGCGCCGCCGAACTGGTAGATCTCCTTGACGGCGTTGGACGACAGGTATGAATACCTGGCCTCCGTGACTATGAACAGTGTCTCGATATCGGGTGCGAGCTGCCTGTTCATAAGTGCGAGCTGGAACTCGTACTCGAAGTCCGACAGGGCCCTGAGCCCCCGTATTATTATCCTGCTCCTCTCCTGCCGAAGAAAGTCCACGAGCAGGCCCGAGAATGCCCCCACCTTGACGTTGTTCAGATGGCTCAACGCCTCCCTCGCCATGGCCTTTCTCTCCTCCACGGTGAAGGCGGCCTTCTTCTGGGGATTCAACAGGACGCTGACTATCACCTCGTCGAACAACGCCGCCGCCCTTTCCGCGATATATATATGCCCGTTTGTTATAGGATCGAATGAACCGGGATAGACTGCGCTGATAAAACCCTTCATCGATCATCGGCTCCCTTCTGCTCTGATCCGTCCTCGCGGCCGCTCGCGCTCGTCAAAAAGGAGAGAGCGCTGTCCCCGTACCTTCGGCAGTCCGTCACCAGGTAGGAGGTACCCTCCGGTATCGTCTCCCTGGCCGAGTGCTCGATCACAGCGACCCCGTCATCCTTCAGCACGCCTCCGCTCTCGGGGAAGAGCAACCCCGGCAGCTCGGCGGGCCATCCAGCCCCATAGGGCGGATCCGCGAACACTACGTCGAACAGCCTCCCCTTTCGTCTCAGAAAGGAGAGAGCCCTGCGCACATCCATCGAGAGCAGCGAGAAGGAGGGATGACCTGCGAACAGGGCCCGTATCTCCCTGGAGCGTGCAGGCAGAGTCTCGACCGCCACCACGCAATCCGCGCCCAGGTCCGCCGCCTTTTTCGCGACCCTTCCCGTGCCGGAGAAGAGATCGAGAAACGATCGGCCGCTCATGTCACCCAGTATGTTGAAAAGAGCGTTCATGACGATTCCCGATGTCGGACGGACCTCCCGGACCAGCTCTCCCCTCACGGGTTCGTCTCCCCGTCTGGTCCGGCGGAAGCGCCGCTGCAGTGCCTTTCGACGGCGGAGGCCAGCCCCCTGATGGCGCCCTTGACCGAGCCGGTCAGATAGGGGCTAGAGTAAGGGGCGACCTTCACAAGCACGTCGTCCTCCCTCTCGACCAGCATCAGGAAAAACTTCTGCTCGAACCCGCCGTCCGTGCATACGGCCTCGACCAAGTGCTCTCCTCCCTTTCCGGAGGAGTACGTTTTTTTCAACACCCAGAGGGAATCCTCCGTTTTTCCCTCGAGATTGTAAAGGCTTTTCATCAGATCCGACAGAGGGCCGCAGCCCGGAACCAAGATATGCAAATCCTCGGACCTCCCTAACCGGGGGGGCGTCTTCACGCCCTCCTCCTCTCTCTTGACAAACCTGAGACGGTACAGGCTCTTCCCCATCTCCGTCCACTTTCGCTCGTATTTCGTAGTCACCGGTCGCGGAGGGTTCTCGTCCCACTCGACTGGAAAAAAAGTGGATTCCTCCGCGAAAGAGTCCCTCACTTCGAGCGCGAACCACTCCTCGTCCGTCATCAGCTCGAAGAAGCCGTCCGCCCCCAATGCACCGGAGATCCGCGAAGGAAATCCCTCGCCGGAGAGCCTGCGCTTCGTGTGCCTCTTCTTCGGCCAGGGGCAGGGAAAGTTCATGAAGATCCCGTCGAGCGAGCCACGGGGCAAACATTCCTTAAGGAAAAACCTCGCGTCGCAGCAGACGAGAAAGACATTCTCCGTTCCCTCTTTGACAACCCGCTTCAACGCGCGCAACACGCATGAACGGGACATCTCCGCTCCCCAGAAGATGGCGTCCCGATCCTCCCTCGCAAGGTGAAGCAGGTACTCTCCGTTGCCAAAACCAAGCTCCAGAAAGACGGGTACCCCCGCACGACCCCTCGCGAGATCCAGGGGAAGAGACTCTCTCTCCGGAAGAATTATAATGCCGCTTGCGTCGATCAATTGGTCGCTCCTGTAAAACTATTATCCTCGAACAAGACGATTATAACAGTCCCTCAGGCGAATACGTCACGGCATAAAAAAACGGGGCAACTTAAGTCGCCCCGTCAGAGAGCAAGGCCGGAATGAACGGGTCATTGATGGCAAAAGTGGCTTTTTCGCGCTTTTTCTCCGAGATGCGGATTATACATAATGCAAAATCCCGTTCTTGATGTAGAATATGGTAGGGTGTCAGAGACACCCGGCGGGTTTTTCGCGCCGGACAGTTTGTGAATAATAAAACAGGTGCTGCCGCCCGGCGGCGGCAGCCCTGAAAAATCAAGAGGGGGTACATCAATGAAGAGAAACTGGAAATCGATGGACGGCAACACCGCAGCAGCGCACGTGTCATATGCGTTCACGGAGGTCGCCGCGATCTACCCGATCACGCCGTCCTCGAACATGCCCGAGGTAGTCGACGAATGGGCGGCCCGCGGCAGGAAGAACATCTTCGGCAAGCCGGTGATGGTCACGGAGCTCCAGTCGGAGGCAGGCGCGGCGGGGGCAGTCCACGGCTCCCTTTCCGCCGGATCGCTCTCGACCACCTTCACAGCGTCCCAGGGGCTGCTCCTGATGATGCCCAACATGTACAAGATCTCCGGCGAGCTTCTGCCGGGCGTCTTCGACGTTACGGCCAGGGCCGTGGCGGGGCACGCCCTCTCCATCTTCGGCGACCACAGCGACGTGATGGCGTGCAGGGGCACGGGCTTCGCCTTTCTCGCCTCCGGCAGCGTGCAGGAAGTCATGGACCTGACGGCGGTCGCGCACCTGTCGGCCATCAAGGGAAGCCTGCCCTTCGTGAACTTCTTCGACGGGTTCAGGACCTCCCACGAGATTCAGAAGATCGACGAGCTTCAGTACGAGGACTTGGCCAAGCTTGTCGACTACGAAGCGCTGGCAAAGTTTAGAGCCCGCGCGATGAACCCGGAGCGCCCCTTCCAGAAGGGCACCGCCCAGAACCCGGACATCTTCTTCCAGGCGAAGGAGGCCGCGAACAGGTTCTACACGGTCATCCCCGACATAGTCGAGCACTACATGCAGGAGATCAAGAAGCTGACCGGCAGGGAGTACCACCCGTTCAAGTACTACGGCGACCCGGAGGCAGAGAGCATCATCGTCGCCATGGGCTCGGTCTGCCAGGCGATCGAGGAGACGGTGGACTATCTGAACGCCCGCGGCGAGAGGACGGGCGTCATCGAGGTGCATTTGTACAGGCCCTTCTCCGAGAAGTTCTTCTTCAACGTGCTTCCTGCGACGGTCAGGAGAATCGCCGTGCTCGACCGCTGCAAGGAGCCCGGCGCTCTCGGCGAGCCCCTGTTCGAAGACGTCTGCGCCCTGTTCAAGGACATGGCGGACGGCCCGCTCATCGTCGGCGGACGCTACGGCCTCGGCTCGAAGGACACCACCCCGACCCATATCAAGTCGGTGTTCGACAACCTGAAGCTCTACCAGCCAAAGGACAACTTCACGATCAGCATTGTCGACGACGTGACCCACACCTCCCTGCCCGTGCAGGAGCACATAGCGGCCGCCCCGGAGGGGACGATCCGCTGCAAGTTCTGGGGCCTGGGCTCGGACGGCACGGTCGGAGCGAACAAGAACTCGATCATGATCATAGGCGACAGGACGGACATGTACGCACAGGGATACTTTGCGTACGACTCGAAGAAGTCCGGCGGAATCACGGTCTCTCACCTTCGCTTCGGCGACAAGCCGATCAAGTCGACCTACCTCATCGACATGGCCGACTTTATCGCCTGCCACAAGCAGGAGTACGTCAACCTCTACGACGTGCTGAGCGGCCTTAAGAAGGGCGGATCCTTCCTCCTTAACACCCAGTGGACGACCGTCGAGGAGCTTGAGAAGCACCTTCCCTCCAAGATGAGAAGGGCGCTGGCCAACGACGAGATACAGTTCTACGTCCTCAACGGGACGGACATAGCGGAGGAGATCGGCCTCGGCAACAGGATAAACATGATCATGCAGGCGGCGTTCTTCAAGCTGGCCAATGTCATCCCCATCGACGACGCGGTCAAGTACATGAAGGAGGCCATAGAGGATACCTACGGACGCTACGGCGAGAAGGTCGTGAAGATGAACTTCAAGGCCGTGGACGAGGGGATCAACGCCCTCAAGAAGATCGACGTGCCTGCGGAGTGGGCGAACGCGACCACGGAACCGGAGCTCCTCTCCGGCCTGTCGGGCGAGATACCCTGCTTCGTAAAGGATGTGTGCATGGAGATCAACGCCCAGCGCGGAGACTCCCTCCCCGTCAGCGCCTTCCTCGGAAAAGAGGATGGGCACTTCCCGTCGGGCACCGCTGCCTACGAGAAGCGCGGAGTCGCGGTCAACGTCCCGGAGTGGAAGGCGGACAAGTGCATCCAGTGCAACCAGTGCTCGATGGTCTGCCCGCACGCCGCTATCCGTCCATTCCTGCTGAACGAGCAGGAGGTGTCGGCCGCCCCCGATGGATTCGGCGCGGTCGATGTCAAGGGGAAGGAGTTCCCCGGTTACAAGTACAAGATGCAGGTGGACGTCCTCGACTGCCTCGCCTGCGGCAACTGCGCGGACATCTGCCCGACGAGCGCGCTGGAGATGAAGCCGCTGGCATCGCAGGAGCACGAGATCCCCAACTGGAACTACGCCATAGAGAACATCTCGGACAAGTCCGGCGAGACGAATATCTTCACCGTCAAGGGAAGCCAGTTCTCTCAGCCTCTGATGGAGTTCTCCGGCGCTTGCGCGGGATGCGGCGAGACGCCGTACGTGAAGCTTGTCACCCAGCTCTTCGGCGACCGGATGCTGGTCGCCAACGCAACCGGCTGCTCCTCCATCTGGGGAGGGTCTGCGCCCAACATGCCGTACACGGTCAACGCCAAGGGGCACGGCCCCGCATGGGCCAACTCGCTGTTCGAGGACAACGCCGAGTACGGTTACGGGATGAAACTCTCCATTAACGCCACGATGCAGTACATAGAGGATGCCATGAAGGATTTGCTGGCCCTCGACATCCCCGAGGATATGAAGGCTGTTTTCACCGAGTGGCTCGAGTCCAAGGATAACGGCGAGAAGTCCAAGGTGGCGGCTGAGAAGGTCATGTCCGTGCTCGACAGGGACATCGGCCCCGAGGGGAATAAACTGCTCTGCGAGATCGCCTGCCGCAAGGACTACCTCGTGAAGAAGTCCGTCTGGATCTTCGGCGGCGACGGATGGGCGTACGACATCGGCTTCGGCGGGCTCGACCACGTGCTCGCCTCCGGGGAGGACATCAACGTCCTCGTGCTGGACACGGAGGTCTACTCGAACACCGGAGGACAGTCGTCCAAGGCGACTCAGACAGCGGCAATCGCGAAGTTCGCCGCGTCCGGAAAGAAGGTCAAGAAGAAGGACCTTGGCCGCATTGCCATGACCTACGGCTACGTCTACGTGGCGCAGGTCGGCATGGGCGCGGACAAGAACCAGCTCATGAGGGCGCTCAAGGAGGCCGAGGCATACAAGGGACCGTCCCTGGTCATCGCGTACGCCCCCTGCATCGCCCACGGTATCAGCGCCGGGATGGGCAAGACCCAGGATCAGACCAAGAAGGCGGTTGAGGCCGGCTACTGGCACCTGTACAGGTACAACCCCGAGCTGGCGGACGAGGGCAAGAACCCGTTCATCCTCGACTCGAAGGAGCCGAAGGCGGACTTCAAGGAGTACCTGATGAGCGAGGTTCGCTACGCCTCCCTGAAGAAGGAGTTCCCGGAGACGGCGGACGAGCTCTTCGATAAGGCCACAAGGGACGCGAAGGAACGGTACGAGATCTACAAGCAGCTCGCCGAGATGGGCAAGGAGCCCGTGAAGGCGGAGGCATAGCACAGTACTGCATTGCTGAAAAAGGAGAGGGGGAATTCCCCCTCTCCTTTTTTTCGTCTTTCTCCTTGACGGCGGGCGGTTCTGTCCGGTATAATTCATCCATAATCGGGACGTAGCGCAGTCTGGTAGCGTACCTGCATGGGGTGCAGGTGGTCGGAGGTTCGAATCCTCTCGTCCCGACCAGGATGTAAAAGCGGGGGCATACCCCGCTTTTTTTATTCGGGAGTGGACAATGAAGAACCCTTTCCAAGCCAAAAAGAGCCTCGGGCAGAACTTCCTCGTGGACAAGAACATACTGCGCCATATAGTGGACAGGGCGGCTATCTCCAAGGACGACGTCGTGCTGGAAGTCGGTGCCGGGCAGGGAGCGCTGACCCGGGCGCTGGCATCGTCCGGTTGCTCTTATCTTCACTCGGTGGAGATAGATCGAAGGCTGGCGCCCTTTCTTGAGGACATACCCGCCGCTCATCCGGGGAGGGTCTCCATGATATGGGGGGACGCGCTCGCACTTGACTACTCGTCCCTATCCCCTCGTCCCTCGAAGGTCGTGGCAAACATCCCGTACAACATCACCACCCCGCTGGTCTGGAGGTTCCTGGAGCAGCTTTCGCCCTTAGGGACCGACTACTTTCTGCTGATGGTCCAGAGGGAGGCGGCCGAGCGAATGGTCGCTCCGCCGCGTACCAAGGCGAGGTTCCCCCTCGGGATAACGCTGGAGCTGATGGGCGGCACGTCGATCATCAGGACCGTCTCCCCCAGGTCGTTCAGGCCGGTTCCGTCGGTCCTATCGGCGCTGATCGAGGTCGTCCTCACCGGCATTCATGCCGACCTTCCAAACGACCCTCTCTGGAGGTCGCTCCTGCGGGCGGGCTTCTCCCACAGGAGGAAAAAGCTGGCGAACAACCTGTCGGTTCTCCATCCGGCGAGGGACTGGGACAACCTGCTGGGTCAGGCGAAAATAGCCCCGAACGCCCGAGCCGAGGAGTTGACATGCGACCAGTGGATCGAGCTGTGGAGATTGGCCGCCGAGATCAAGTAAGGCCTCCATCCGGAACTTTCGGATAGAGGCCTGAAGAAAAACGTGATCCAAAAAGGCTGGTATTATTCCACCCTGTCCTTCAGCGCCTTGCCGGGACGGAAAACGGGGACTGTCTTCGCAGGTATCTTGATAACTTTCTTCGGGTCCTGCGGATTGCGCCCCTCGCGCGCTGCCCGCTGGCGGACCTCGAAAGTACCGAAACCCACGAGCTGCACCTTTTCCTTCCTCTCAAGGGCACCCTCAATCGCTCCGAAGACAGCCGCCACTGCCGCGGCCGACTCCTTCTTGTTCAATCCCGTAGCCTTGGCTACCTCCGCTATGAGCTCTACCTTGGTCACCTTGCACAGCCTCCTCTTGATGAATTTTGTCCGTTCAACCTCAGCTTTATTCGTTGCCAACCGCTTTAAGCCCCTGCCGACGGTCTATATTTACCAGCATTTCCAGTCTTGGTCAAGCGAAATCTTCATTTTTCATCCCTGTTGCGCCAAAAAATGCGTATCGGCGAGCCGGAAAACTCATTCAAGCCCCTTAATTCCTTCTCAATGTGGTTTTCAAACGACCTTGACACCAGGTTCGAGTCGTTCACGAAAAAGACGAAGGAGGGGGGGGTCGTCCCAGCCTGGGTGCAGTAGTATATCCTCAGCACCCTTCCCCTTCGGTCCACGGGAAGGGAGTCGAATGCGAGCACGTCCCTTACAAGGCGGTTCAGGGGCGTTGTGCCTATTCTTCTCCTCCTGTTCTCCGCCACTCGTACGATCGCATCCGGGAGCCTTTTCATCCCCCTGCCCGTCAAAGCGGAGACGAACAAGAGCGGCGCATGCCGCAGGAAAACCATCTCGTCCTTGAATCGCTTCCTCATGGAATCGCCCAGCTTATTATCGCCTCCGAGGAGGTCCCACTTGTTCAGCACCAGCACTATTCCCTTGCCCCGCTCGATCACGCGGGAGGCCAGTTTTTTATCCTGGTCGGTGAAGGGCTCGTTCGCGTCCATGACGAGGATGGCCACGTCGCTCCTGTCCACCGCCTGAAGGGCCCTGACGAAGGAGTAGTATTCTATGTCCCCGTCCATCCTGCTTTTTCTCCTCATCCCGGCGGTGTCGATGAAATTGAAGGTGATGCCATCGATCTCGACCATCGTGTCCAATGCATCGCGGGTGGTGCCCGGTATGTCGCTGACGAGCGCCCTCTCCTCCTTCGCCAGGTAGTTTACCAGGCTTGACTTCCCGACGTTGGGGCGACCGACAATGGCGACCCCTATCGCATCCTCGTCCGCGGGCGGCTCCTCGATGTCGGAGAGTTTGGAGACGATGAGATCTCTCAGGTCGTATATGTAGCGCTTATGCTCCGCGCTTACACCTATGACCTCACCAAACCCCAGGGAATAAGCCTGGAAGACCAGGTCCTCGTGGATCCCGTCATCGATTTTATTGGCCACTACGATCACGGGCTTCCCGGAGCGACGAAGCATGTCGGCGACATCCTCGTCCATCCACGTCGGCCCTTCCTTGCCGTCGATCACGAAGAGCACGAGGTCGCTCTCGCTTATTGCGACCTTGATCTGTCTTCTCATACCCTGCACAAATTCGTTTTCGTCCCTGGCCAAAAAGCCGCCCGTGTCCACGACGAAGAACTTTTTGTCCCGCCATTCGGCCTCGCCGTACAGCCTGTCCCTCGTCACTCCCGGCATATCGTCGACAATGGCCTCTCGCCGCCCCAGAAGACGGTTGAAGAGCGACGATTTTCCCACGTTCGGCCTTCCCACTATAGAAACAACAGGCATTCTCCATTCCTCCCGGTGAAGCTCAATCTGTCCAGACGATTATCTCCGGGAAGCCTCCCCTGGAGCGTCTTATCGAAAAAAAAGGCTCTAGAGCCCTGCGAACCGCCGAGACGGAGGACGACGCAACCCATAGGACGAGCGGCGGGTCGCCGGGGTCCATCGGGGCCAGCCCGGCCTCCCCCATGCTGGCAAGCAGCTCGGATTTCTGAGATTCGCCCCTCGCCCTTATCTCCACCAGGCATGAGAAGGGCGGCAGTCCGAGTTCCCGCCGTTCGGAGAGCTCCTGCCTCCAGAATACGTCCCATCCAAGCGCTATTCCTCTCTGCCAGCCGACACCCGGCCTCCTGCTCTGGAGAAGCACCGTCCTCTCCCCTGCACCCCTGCCCCTCCATATCGACTCCCATACCATGGAGAATGCGGTGAACCTGGCCTGGTACGCCGTGCTCCTGGCCTCCGCGTCGACGTCCAGCCAGGCGACGAAGCCGATCTCCAACAGGTCGCACAAGGAGAGGGCCGCCCGTGTGCCGAGCGCTATCCCGCCGGAAGAGAGGAGGTCGGAGATCTCCTTCAGTTTCCTCTTTCCCGCCGACTTCAGCTCGTCCAGCAATAGCGCCGGCTGTTTCCGGTTCGCCAAGCTCTTTGCCACCGAGTGGACGGCCTCAAGCCCCGGACGCTTGCCGCAGAGCAGGCGTCCTCTGCACTCCGGGCACTCTTCCGGCATCGGGGCGAGCGAACCGCACGAAGGGCAACGAGTGCGATCGCGCTGCTCCTCCCGGACTACCGAGGCACCGCACTCCCCGCAGCGCACCGATCCGCCGCACTCCTCGCACGCTATCTCCCCCGCGAAGCCCTTTCTGTCTAGAAGCCAGAGGGCGACCCTTCCCGAGGCAAGGCACGATTCCGTTCCAGTGAGGAGCGCGCTCGTGAGCGGCAGGGTGTCGCTTAAACCTCGAATTGAGGCGTCGAAGGCTTCTTTTACGTCGACGAATCGAAGCCTGCTTCTGTCGGGCCTATCTGTCGACCTGGGTTTTCCATGCAGAAAGGCCCTAGACGACGGCACTCTACCGGAGAGAAGCAGGTTCGCCGACTCGAGCCTGGCCCTCTTGCCCGCGAGGGTCCTGACGTTTACCCTCGGCCTCGCGTAGGAGCGGTAAGAACCGCTACTCTCCTCGTCGACGATTATCGCGTCCACCCTCCCAAGAGGGGCGAACAGGGCACCGGGGCCGCCGACGACGCCGCGCACCTCGCCGTTTCGCGCTGCCATCCACGCTGCTAACTGCCTCTTGCCGCCCTGTGACGGCCAAAGAAGAGCCACCTCTCTTACCTCGCCCGGAAGGTTGTCCCAGAACTCCCTCGCCAGTCCCTGCTCCGGAAAGAGGATGATAAAATTACCGCTGCGCTTGATCAGCTCGACATACCTGAGCCATCTATCCTCCCGACGGCAAGAGTATTGAAAGGTCTCCCCGCCTTCGGCTTTTCTATCGCAAGGGGATGGCGGCGCAAGGTTCAGCTTCTCGGCCGAGGCGAACAGAACGGACGGTGCGCCGATTCGTATGAGCTCGCCTGCTCCGCACAGAAAGGCCCCGCCTCCCCATTCAAACAGCTCCGCAAGGCCCTCCGGGAAGAGCGGAGCTTCGTCCAGCACGGCCCTTACAGACTTGAGGGCGAAGGTATCGTCCCTGTTGAGACTCCCGGCGCCCCTGATGATCCCGATACGCTCTCCTCGCCCCAAGGGGACAACCACCCTCGACCCGATCTCCACGGGAGAGTTCGCTTCGTAAGTCAGGCCATGCCACCAGGGTCCGGGGACTGTCACCTCATAATAGGGCATGAAGGGCCTTCAGCCGAGAGTTATCGTGTTCCAAATCTCCTCCGCGACGTCCTCCTTTGACCCGGTGAAGACAGAGGAGGCACCGTCCGCCCCGAGTATGCGCACGGTGTTCGTGTCTACCCCGAAGCCGGACCGGGGATCGGTTATGTCGTTGGCGACGATGTAATCCAGTTTCTTCCTCCCCATCTTACCGACGGCATTCTGGACGATGTCGTGGCTCTCTGCGGCGAAGCCGACCAGCACCTGTCCCGGTCTCTTCGTGGCTCCGAGGGCAGCGGCTATGTCCGTGTTCTGGACGAGGTCGATGGTCGTCGTCTCACGGTCGCCCCTCTTGATCTTCTCGTCCGCGAACGAGGCGGGACGAAAATCCCCTACGGCGGCGGCCTTGACTATGTAGTCCGCGTCTCCGGATCGGGTCATGACCACCTCCCTCATCTCCTCGGCCGAGACGACCTTTACGACGTCAAGGCCGGCCAGGTTCGTCAACGAGGACGGACCCAACACGAGGGTCACCTCGGCGCCCCTGTACCACGCCGCCCTGGCGACCGCCAGTCCCATCTTCCCGGAGCTGGGGTTGCCGATGAAGCGCACGGGATCGAGGTACTCGTGGGTCGGCCCGGCTGTTACGAGGACCCGCTTTCCAGCGAGATCGTCATGCGGACAGAGAATCCGCCAGGTCTCCTCCATTATCACTTCCGTGGCGGGCAGGCGACCCTTGCCCTCGTACCCGCAGGCCAGCGGGCCGGCGTCCGGGTCCAGAATGAAGAGGCCTCTCTCCTTCAGGGTCTCGATGTTGGTCGACGTGGCGGCGTTGGCGAGCATGTCCACGTTCATCGCCGGGCAGAGCAGTACCGGGGCGCGCGTCGCAAGGATCAGCGAGCCTAGCAGCTCCTTTCCCCTGCCCTGGGCGGTGTTGGCAAGAGTCTCGGCGGTACAGGGGGCGACGACCACTATCTCGGCCCAATCAGCAAGCGAGATGTGGGGTATCCTCCAGCCGTGGTCGTCGGACAGAAAATCCCTTCCGCACCAGGCGCGCCTGCCGGCGAGGGTCGAAAGGGTCAGAGGGCTGACGAACCTCTCTCCTCCCTCGGTGAGAACGACCTCGACCTCGCACTCCGCCTTCGTCAGAGCCCTGACGATCTCGGGCGCCTTGTAGGCGGAGATGCCTCCGGCAATACCGAGGACCGCCCGTCTATTCCTCTTCCACCCGGGCATCTTCCTCGGCCTCGAGCTTTTCTTCCTCAGCCGGACAGTTCGGCCTTCCCTGGTAGAACTCCTCCAAGGCTGTGGAGATGAACTTTTCGTTCTCCTCCTCGAGAGTCCGCCCCTTCTGCTCGCTTAAAGCCCGCGCCCTGGCCGCCACAGCCACGGTCAGGACGTATTTATTGTCTATCCCCTGCTTTTCTCCAAGGGAATCCAAGTCGTACAGCTTCATGATCCCACTCCTCCTTGTTGCTTTTCGTCATTCCCGTACGTAGAAATAATGCCCTTTAGCTCCCTTGCCGCCCTTTCGACGCAGTCATTGACGATGACGTAGTCGTAGAGAGGAAGCTGTTCCATCTCCCGTCTCGCATTGCAGAGGCGCAGCTTGAGAAGATCCTCGGTCTCGGTTCCCCTGTCGCGGAGCCTCTTCTCCAGCTCCTCGAAGGACGGGGGTGTCACAAACAGGAGCACACTCTCCGGCATGCTCTCCCTGACCTGCAACGCCCCCTGCACATCTATTTCGAGCAGGATATCCTCTCCCGACTCAAGCACTCGGTTCACGTCCTCCCTCAGGGTTCCATAGTACTCTCCGTGGACGACCGCATGCTCCAGAAAGTCCCCTATCCTCAGCCTGTCAAGGAAGTCCTCCTTCGAGATGAACCGGTAGTCAACTCCTTCTCTCTCGCCCTCTCTCGGCGGCCTGGTGGTACAAGAGACCGAGAAGGTTATCCCCTCGGCCCCCTCGAACATGATTTTCCTCAGGGTGCCCTTGCCGGCGCCGCTCGGCCCCGAGAGCACGAAGAGCCTACCCCTCTGTTTTCCTGACATCTTCGCTTTCGCCTTCATACCTGTTGACGATGGTCTCCGGCTGAATAGCCGAGAGAATCACGTGGTTGCTGTCGGTTATAAGTATCGCCCTGGTCTTTCTTCCCTGGGTCGCGTCGATCAGCCTGCCCTCCGTCCTCGCCTCTTCCTTCAGGCGTTTGATCGGGGCGGACGTGGGGTGCACTATGCCCACTATGCGTTCGGCCACTATCATGTTGCCAAATCCTATGTGAACCAGGCGTCCGGCCATGATCATCACTCCACGTTCTGGACTTGTTCCCTTATCTTCTCGAGGATGGCTTTTGCCTCCACCACCATCCATCGGAGTTCCGCGTCCGCAATTTTGGAACCTATCGTGTTTACCTCCCTGTTCATCTCCTGCAGGAGAAAATCGAGCTTTCTCCCCTCCGACTCCTTGCCGTTCAGTATGGTCTTGAACTGACCGAGATGGCTCTTTGCCCTAACAAACTCTTCGGATATATCCCACTTGTCGGAGAGTATGACTATCTCCTGCGCGATGCGGTTCTGATCGACGTCAAGGGAGACGCCTTCCAGCAAGGAGGCGATCCTGGCCCTGGTCTCGTTCATGACCTCCTCTTTTTTGGCCGTCCATGCCGTCTCGAGAGAGTCCACCAAGTCTCCCAAGGAAGCCAGGTATTCCTCAATGGCAGCAAGCAAATTCGCCCCTTCGACCTCTCTCATTTCCAATAGGTTCACGACAGCCCTGTCTAGGAGTTCCTCCATCGCCGTCCTTATCATCTCCTCCAAGCGGTCCGACCGGGAGGGAGAATCGAACACTCCGGGCAGAGTCAACAGGGAATCCAGCGAGGGAGGAGCACTATTCCCCAAGGTCGCCGCGAGCTCCGAGAGCTGTTCGTGGTAATTTGAGAGCAGCTCGGTGTCCAAAGAGGCCGTCCTGTACTGGGCAGCCCAGTGCAGCTCCACGGTGCAGCGCATCTTCCCCCTGCCGGTTCCCTGCCTTAGCCTGTTTGTCACAACCGGCTCGAAGGAGGCCAACTCCCTGGGGAGCCGCGGAGATATCTCCTGGTAACGGTGATTGACGGAGGAAAGCTCCAGGATCATCGTTCCCCAGTCGTAGACGCCTGACTCCCTGGTAAAGCCGGTCATGCTGCGTATCATGCAGGTTCTCCCTCCGTATTGTCCAACATTCGAGCGAGCGCCCTCCGAAGCTCCGGCAATCCCCTTTTGTCGAGAGTGCAAACGCCGAACACCTGGTTTTCTCCAACCCCAAGGCGGGCCATGGCGGCGCTCAAATCATCCTTGGAGACCAAGTCCATCTTGTTCAAGACAAAGAGTCGCGGCGTATCGCCCGCCCCGATCTCGTACAGAGTCTGCTCCACTACGTCCCTGACCTCGAGGAAGTCGGGCGCGGAGACGTCTATGACTATCAGCAACAGGTCGGAGCCAGTAATCTCCTCCAGGGTCGTCCTGAAGGCGGCCACGAGTCCCGGGGGCAGATCCCTGATGAAACCCACCGTGTCCGACACGAGGACGTTCCTGCCCGACGACAGAAAGACCGAGCGAATGAATGTGTCGAGAGTGGTGAATAGCCTGTCCTCGACGATGAGCGAAGAGTCGCCGCTCAACGCCCTCAGGAGCGATGACTTTCCGCTGTTGGTGTATCCGACGAGGGAGACAACGGGCGCTCGCATCTTTCTCCTCCTGGCCCTTTGAAGCTCCCTTTTTCGCTTCAGGGTCCGGAGTTTTTTTCCGATGTCCCTGATCCTGCGTTCAAGCCTTCTTCGATGGATCTCGAACTCCGTCTCGCCGGGGCCTCTCGTGCCTATGCCTCCGCCGAGGCGCGACATCTGGACCCCCAGCCCCTTCAGATGGGGTATCTCGTATCTGCAGAGGGCCATCTCGACCTGCAGCTTGGCCTCGGACGTCCGTGCTCGCTTCTCGAAGATCTTCATGATCACGAAAGGGCGATCCCACACTTCTATTCCCACGACCGACTGAAGATTGCTCTTCTGTCCGGGGCTGAGGCTTTCGTTGCACACTAGCAGGTCCGCGCCTGTCTCCCGGCAGAAAAGCGCCGCCTCTTCAACTTTTCCCTTGCCCAAAAGGAACGCCGGGTCGGGCTTTCCCCTTTTCTGGACCACCGTACCGACGGTGGCGATGCCGAGGTTTTCCAGGAGCAGGGAGAGTTCTTCCATGAGGAGCGTTGGGGAGAAGTTTTGCCCGGGCAGCTCTATGGCAGCCAGGACCGCCTTTTTCATGAAATCTCTTTCTCCGCCGGCGACCGGCGGCCGCCCAAAGAGGCGAAGGAATCGTCGAGATCCTTCAACAGGGAGTCCCTGCCCTCTTTTCCAAGAGGGGCATACTTCGACGAGTCGATCGCATCCCCGAAGACAATTGACAGGCGCAACGGCTTCACCCAATTTCTTCCCGGCGGCATGGCCTCGAAGGCACCGGAGATCATCGCCGGCACGACCGGGGCCCCCGACTTAAGAGCGATCAAGGCCACTCCTCCCTCCAGAGGCTGTAGATTTCCGTCGGTAGAACGGCCTCCCTCGGGGAAGATAAGCACGTTCTCGCCGCTTTCAAGGAGCTTCAGGAAGGTGCGAAGAGCGGCACCGGCCCTCTGGCTGTCGCTTTTGCTCACTGGTATCGCACCGAGCGCGCGGATCGCGCCACCGAATAGAAAAGGTTTGAAGAGCTCCTCCTTTGCAAGGTAGCGGAGGCGACGAGGGAAAACCGCGCCCATTATCACGGGATCCAGGTTGCTGGTGTGATTGGCGGCCACGATGACGTTTCGCCCCGGGAGAGCGGAGGTCCATTTTATTGAAAGGCGATTGTAGACCTTCAGGCATATGAAGAAAAATCGTCTGACAAGAAAGTAGAAGACCCTGTTGTAGAGCGTCATCTTGACGAGGCTCTCCTCTTGCTCTCCAATACTATTGAGGCGAGAGCGTCGACCGCCTCGATTATCGTCAGTCCATCCGTGTCGAGTACGACGGCCCCCTCGGCCTTGCGGAGGGGAGCGACCGAGCGCTCGCTGTCAATCCTGTCTCGCGACCTTATGGAATCCAGCACCTCTTCGTAGGACGCCGACTCCCCTCGCTCGGTCAGTTCGAGCTGCCGACGCTTGGCGCGCACCTCGTCGGAGGCGGTGAGAAAGACCTTCACATCCGCATCGGGGAAGACCACTGTTCCCATGTCTCGCCCGTCGGCTACCAGCTCGCCCCTCTCGCCCTGCTCTCGTTGGATCGAAAGAAGCCGCCTCCGCAGGGACGGAAGGGAGGCGTAGGATGAGACGATGGAGTCGACCAGCGGCGTACGAATCAGTTCGCGGACGTCCTCTCCGTTCACCAGGAGCGAGTCCTGCTCAACTGTCAGAGATATCTCCCCGAGGGCCTTCTCCATCTCCCCTCCCTCTTCCGGAGGGATGTTTTTAGAGTGCAGATGGTAGGCGAGGGCCCTGTACAGGGCCCCGGTATCCAGATAGCGCATGCCAAGCTTTTTCGCGACGTTTTTCGCAAGTGTGCTCTTGCCCGCCCCGGCAGGCCCGTCGATCGCCACCACGAAAGAGCCTTTGCTCATCTAAAGGCTTCCTCCATCTCGGAGAGCTCCTCCTCCGCCTGGGCGACGAAGTCGACAAGGTCTGACATAAGCGTCTCGTAGTCCTCTATGCCGAGGCGCTCCAAGCTCTCGGGAAAGAGGTAGCTCTGCAGTCCGTCCGCCCCTATGCCCACGCCCAGCATCAGGCAGAGGGAGTTCGCCAGGTGCACTACGTCGACCAGGTCCTGGTATTCCGGCTCGTCCAGGTCGTTAGGAGCATGATGATAGGCGACGGCGTACTTGAAGGCCTCCGGAAGGCCCCACTTCTCCACCAGCATCGAGCCCACGAGGGCGTGGTCAAACCCCAGCACCTGCACCTCCGCCTCAAGGAAGGGCATCTGCTGCTCCTCTACCATCTTGGTTATGATCCCGTAGCCGAATCGCACGTAGTCGTTGAGGACGACCTTGCCCACGTCGTGCAGCAGGCCGCCCACGTACGCCTCCTCGGGCAGGCTTCTCCTGGTCAGCTGCGAGATGTACCTCGCCGAGTACGCCACGGACAGGGAGTGACGCCACAGGACTCCCCGGTCGAGGGCATAGCCTGCGAGCGGCTTGTCCATGACCGAGTAGACCGAGGCGGCGAGGACGATGCTGCTGATATTCTTGTATCCAAGGAGTGCTATAGCCTCCGTGATGCTGGAGATATCGCGTGAGATCCCGTAGGCCGCGGAGTTGGCAAGCTTCAACGTACGTATGACCAGCCCCTCGTCCCTGGAGAGACTCGCCGCCACGTCCTGGGCGCTGCTGTCCGGATCGTTCAGCTTGCGCATGGTCTCCACGACGAACTGCGGAAACGACCTTATCTCCTTTATCTTGCCGAGGATGCGGTTTTTGATCAGCTCTCGTGTACGTTCGTCAATTCCTTCCATCTTCCGTCCTCCTCCGTGCCTCAGACAAATCCACCGTTACGGATGGCGCGCCAAAGCGCCCCGCGAGACATCTCTACGAATCGGCCAGGTTGCAGATCCCTCAACACCATTTTACCAATTCTTCTGCGAATCAGCACGTCCACATCGCAACCAATTTCGGCCACCATTCGACGGACCTCTCGCTTCAACCCCTCGGCCAGGACTATCGAGAGCCATCTCCCCCGGGGCTCCCTGTCGAGCAGAAGGGCGTTGACCGGTCTGACAAGACGTCCGTCCAGCACCGTCCCGGACATGAACCTGCGAACCTCCTTGCGGGTTATGTCGCGATCGACCCGCACCTCGTACTCGCGCAGTATTCGTTTGGACGGATGCATCACATCGTGCGCGAACAGCCCGTCGTTGGTGAGGATCAAGAGCCCTTGGCTGTCCCTGTCCAGCCTTCCCACCGGGAAGAGCCGCACCTCTTCGAACTCCTGCGGCAATATGCTCAGAACCGTCGGGCTCCACTCGTCGCTGACGGCGCAAACGACCCCCGGGGGTTTGTTGACGACCAAGTACCGGCTCTCCTGCTCGGAGACCGTTCTGTCGTCGACCCTGACCTCCATCCCCGGCATGACGCGGTATCCCGGCAGGATGACCACCTTTCCGTCGATTCGAACACGGCCTTCCTTGATAAGCTCCTCCACCTTGCGCCGAGACCCGAGGCCGCACGAGGCCAGGAAGCGGTTCAGTCGGACTCCGTCAGCCATGTGGCCCCCGAAGAATGCGGCGCTTCGCGCGGCACCAGCTCGTCCAGTTCCTCCAGCGTCGGCAGCTCGGATATGGACGAAAGACCGAACGTCTCGAGGAACCTCTCGGTCGTCCTGTAAAGCAGCGGAGAGCCGGTTCCTCTCCTCCTCCCCGCGATCCGGATCATACCATGGGCCAGGAGGGTCTCGATCACCCTCTCGCACCGGACGCCCCGGATATCTTCGACCTCTCCGCGGGTCACAGGTTGATTATAAGCTATCACCGCCAGAGTCTCCACCGCCGCCTTGCTCAAGCGTATTTTTTGTATCGTCGCCGTATCCCTGAAAGAGCCTACTATCTCCGCGACATCCTCCGATGACGCCATCCGCCATCCGCCGGACACCTTAAGGATCGTGATTCCGTGCCCGTGACGCAGCAGCAGGTCGCGAAGTTCGTCGATTTCACGCCTGATCCGCGCCGGGGAAACCGACAACAGCTCGGAAAGAGCATCAGTCGAGACTGGCGCGGACGACACGAAAAGCACCGCCTCTATACCCTTTGCAACTGTCGAAAGAGAATCAGATCCCGACGACGACGACATCGCCGAACAAGTCCCTCTGAGTCATCCTGATGCGCCCGACCCTGCTCATCTCCAGGAGAGCGATGAGGGTCAGCACAAGGTTCTGTATCGACATGTTCTCGCCCAAGATGGACGACAGACTCGAATGGCCGTGGTCCGCAAGCTTCGACATGATATCGGACATTTTTATATCGACCTGCTCCTCTTTGGGCAAAGAGGTCGGCACACCATCCCATTCATCAAGATCAAGTTCCACAAGGGCCGCCGGTGAACGAGCGGCTCTCGCGGCATCCTCCAGGCTCCACCAGAGCCTGCAGAGGGCGTACAGATCTCCAAGGTATTGGGCATTATCCTCTCCCTCGTCCGGATTCTCCCTTAAAAAAACTCTGTCCCTGCTCTCCTTCATCCCTGCAAGTTCCACAGCCGCCATCCTGTACGGGCGATACCTGGACAGCCTCTCGAGCACATCCTCCGCGGAGGGGTCCTCCGGGACCGCGACCTCCTCGGCGGCCTCGCGACCGGGCATCAGGAAGCGAATCTTGTTCAACACCAAGGTCGCGGCCATGAGCATGAAGTCGAATACGACCGAGAGGGAGACCTTGCCGGTGTTTGCGAGGTAGCCCCCGTAGATGAGCACCACCTGCCTCACGGAGATTTGCGAGGCCTCGAGCTCCCTGCTCTCCACCAGCCAGCAGAGGGCGTCGAAAGGGCCGGAGAAGCCCTCCACCTCCGCCTCGAACTCGGCCAGCTCGCCCATCCGTTCGTCCAACTCTATCCTCTTCTGTAAAGGCCTATTGCGGCCACGACCTCCTCCATGGTCCTCGCGGCCGTCTCCTCCGCCCTCTTCGCCCCTTCGGAGAGTATATCAAGGAGCAGTTCAGGTTTGCTCTCGAACCGGGCGCGCCTCTCCCTTATCGGCCCCATCACCCTCTCGACGTGCGCCAGGAGCTTCCTCTTGCAGTCCACACACCCTATGCCCGCCGTCCGGCAGCCTTTGGCGATCTCGGCCTTCTCCTCCTCGTCGTTGTTGAAGACCTTGTGGATGTCCCAGACCGGGCATTTTTCAGGCTCCCCCGGATCGACTAGCCTCTCCCTCGCGGGGTCGGTGATCATGGTGCGCAATTTCTCCCAGATTGCCTCGGGAGGGTCGGAGATGTATATGGAGTTGTCCAGGGACTTGCTCATCTTTCGCCCGTCCGTCCCGGGCACCTTGGGAGTCGGGGTGAGCATTATCTGCGGCTCCGGAAGAATCGCCCCGTAGAAGGAGTTGAACCTCCTGGCCATCTCCCTCGTCAGCTCGAGGTGGGCGCTCTGGTCCTCCCCGACGGGGACCACTTCGGCCTTGTAGAGGAGTATGTCCCCCGCCATCAGCACCGGGTAGCCGAGGAAGGCGTAGGTGCTCAGGTCCTTGTTCTGAAGGTTGAGGATCTGCTCCTTGTAGGTGGGGCACCTGTACAGCCAGCCCAGCGGAGCGACCATCGAGAGGGCCAGGTGAAGCTCCGCGTGCTGGGGCACGTGCGACTGGACGAAGATCGTGCACTTCTCGTGGTCAAGGCCGGCGCCGAGCCAGTCCAGCAGGACCTCCCTGCAGTTGTCCGCCATCGCGGAGGTATCCGCGTAATCGGACATTAGAGCGTGCCAGTCGACTATGCAGTAAAAGCAGTTGTAATCGTCCTGAAGTTTTATCCAGTTGGTCAAAGCCCCTGCAAGATGCCCCAGGTGGAGCTTCCCCGTGGGCCTCATTCCGCTGAAGACTCGTTTTTTATTGGTCAATCCAAATCACCCCATATGAAAGGATAGCTTCTCCCCGAACACAGACTATATCATAGAAAACGCGCGCTCGGGCGCGTCCAGCAACACCGCCTCGATACCGGATGAGCGCGAGACGACATGGGCCAGCTCCTTCATGGAGAAGTTCTCCATCTCTCCGTGGTCGGCCAGGAGGAGTCCCATGCCGGCGTCAAGGGCGTCGAGCCTGTCATGGTACTTCATGTCGGCGGTGAAGTACATGTTCGCCCCGGAAGCCCTTGCAGAGCTCCATAGCGAGCCTCCCGAGCCGCCGCACAGGGCCAGCAGGCCTTGAGTTCCGGCCGGCTTCCCGTGGACCTCCAGCCGGGACAACCCAAGAGCTCTCTTGATCGACAGCCCCAGATCGTCCATCGGTGCGTCCTGCGGCAACTCGCCTATGGCGCCGATGCCCCACGAGCCGGAGGTATCCGTCGACGGGATGAGGGGCCGCACTTCTCTCAGATCCAGGGCTTCCGCTATGACTGCGTTCACACCACGCGGGGATACGTCCCAGTTGGTGTGGAGGGCGAAGAGAGAGAGGCGACGCCTTATGGCGAATGCTATCCTGGCGCCTGCACCCTCCGAACAGTCCAAGCGCTTTATCGGGCTCAAGAGCAGGGGATGATGAGTGACCAGTACCGAGCAGCCGGCATCCACGGCCGACCGCATGGCCTCGAGGGAGGGGTCCAGGGCTACTGCCACTCCCGTTACCCGGTCATCCGCGTCCCCGAGGAGGAGACCGACGTTATCCCAATCCTCGGCCCAAGAATAAGGAACCGCATCGTTCAGAATGCGGTCGAGATCAGCTACCTTCAGCACAATTCTCTCCTATTGACCGAGCTTTAATCAAAGACCTCGGGATTCACGAGGTCTGCCGGGCGTCGTCCGTCGAGGGCGGCGAGCAGGTTTTCCGCGGCCTTCCGCGCCATGGCCTCCCTGGTCCTCACAGTGGCGCTTCCCAGGTGAGGAAGGGTCGTGACGTTCTTCAAGGTCAGAAGGGGTTCATCAAGAGGAACCGGCTCCACGTCGAAGACGTCCAGCCCGGCACCTGCGATCCACCCCTCGGAGCAGGCCTTGAAAAGCGCCCCCTGGTCCACCACGGGACCTCGCGAGGTGTTTATCACGAAGGCGGTCTTCTTCATCGCGCGGAGCGCCCTCTCGTCGATCAGCCCCCTGGTCTCGTCGCTGAGCGGGCAGTGCAGCGAGATGAAGTCGCTCTCCGCCAGAAGCTCCTCGAAGGATACCCTTCTTGCACCGAGCTCTCGCTCCGCTTCCTCCCTCGAGGAGCGGTTCACGTACAGGATCTTCATTCCGAAGCCCCTGCCCCTACGGGCGACCGCCTGGCCGATCTTCCCCATCCCGACTATGCCCAGCGTTGCGCCCGAGACATCTGCGCCGAGCAGGAGATCGGGCTTCCAGGTGACCCAGTCGCCCGAGCGCAAGAACTCGTTGGCCTCTACCACCCTGCGGGCACTGGCCAGGAGAAGAGTGAAGGCGATATCTGCGGTGGCGTCCGTGAGCACGTCGGGAGTGTTCGTAACGATGATCTTTCGCTCCGTGGCGGCGGGGACGTCGATATTGTCGAAACCTACGGCGTAGTTGCTGACGACCCTGAGCCGGGGGCAGGCGGTTAACAGCTCCTCGTCGATTCGATCCGACAGGGTGGCCAGAAGCCCCTCCGCGTCGGCGCTCTTCTCCATGAGGACAGCTCTGTCGACTGGCCCGTCACCCTCCCAGACCTCGTAGTCCACCCGGCCTGCAAGCAGGCTCATGCCCGTCTCTTGGACCCTGCGGGCTACATATACCTTAGGAAGAGACATAGACGCACCCCCTGTCTATTCTAAGGACAATGGCGGTCACTCCTCCATTATCTCCTTCTCCTTGCCCTTCAGGACCTCGTCTACCATCTTGATCAACTCGTCCGTTATATCCTGCACTTCCTTGCTCAATCTCTTCAGGTCGTCCTCGCTTATCTCGGAGTCCTTCTCCATTTTCTTCAGGACGTCGTTGGAGTCCCTGCGGATGTTCCTTATCGCCACCCGTCCCTCCTCGGCATACTTCCCGACGAGCTTCGTCAGCTCCACCCGCCTATCCCTGGTGAGCTCCGGAAGGTTGACCCGAATGATCTCGCCGTCGCTCTGGGGAGTAACCCCCAGGGAGGAGGCCAGGATGGCCTTTTCTATGAGTTTGAGGGCGCTTCGGTCGAAGGGGGCGATGGCTATCTGTCTCCCCTCCGGAACCGTGATCGTGGCGACCTGCTTGACGGGCGTCGGTGCACCGTAGTAGTCGACCTTGATGTCACTGACCAGCCCCGGATGGGCTCGCCCTGTCCTGATCGCAAGAAACTCGTTCTTCAGATGATCGACGACCTTCTCCATTTTCCCTTTCATTTCTTTAAGCTCTGATTTTGGCATGCCGGGTTTCCTCCTTCGTAACAGATTCCCCCGGACGGGGGCATATTTCAGACTTCCTGCGCATCCTGTCCGGACACGACCGTGCCTATGTCCTTGTCCGATATCAGGAACTCCTTCAAGTTCCCCTTTTGAAGTATGTTCATCACGACGATGGGGATGCTGTTCTCCATGCATAGAGAGAACGCAGCCGCGTCCATGACCTCGATCCTCCGCCGGAGAGCCTCCATGTACGTGAGCCTGTGCAGCAGGACGGCCTCGGGATGCTTGTTTGGGTCCGCACTATATATACCATCTACCTTCGTAGCTTTCAACAGACAGTCGGCCTCCATCTCCGCAGCACGGAGAGCGGCCGCCGTATCAGTTGAAAAATAGGGAGACCCGGTGCCCGCCGCGAAGATGACGATCCTGTCCTTCTCGAGGTGTCGCAGGGCCCTTCGGCGTATGTAAGGCTCGGCCATCTGGCGCATCTCTATCGCGGTCTGAACCCTCGTGGGAATTCCGTACTTTTCCAGGACGTCCTGGAGGCAGAGGGCGTTCATCACGGTGGCCAACATGCCCATATAGTCCGCCTGGGAGCGCTCGACGCCCAAGGCCTCGAGCTCCCTTCCCCTCAGCATGTTCCCGCCGCCGACGACCATTGCGACCTGCACCCCTGCC
>JAAYLU010000026.1 GCA_012521675.1 Synergistaceae bacterium
CTGCGGCAGGATGCGCATAGTTGCGGACATGTTCAAGGCCATCCACTCGTCGGAGGACCTTGACGCGGCGTAGCAGAAGGCTGGGGCGGTTGTCGCCAGGTTGAAGGGGATGAAGCTTCACAAGGCCGCCGACATAGTGGAAAAAGGAGTCCGCGAGACCTTCAGCTACTACTGCTTCCCTCCCGAGCATCGTAGGAGTCTCAGGACGAACAATCCACTTGAGCGCGTCAACCGCGAGATCCGCCGCAGGACGCGGGTTGTGGGGGCCTTCCCCGATGGCAACTCCGCTCTTATGCTGGTTGCCGCCAGACTGAGGCACATAGCCTCGACTAAATGGGGAAGCCGCAGGTACATGGACATGGATAAACTGTACGAATACGAACGCGATTGCGAATTTGAGAACCTGGCGGAGTGCGTGTGACAATGGATCACCTCTTTTCGGGGAGACAGCTGGCTTTAGAACCCGAGAAAAAAATGTGCGAAAGACTATTGACACTACCAAGAATGCGGAGTATCCCACGTCACGCTGGCCAGATGGAGAAACGAGGCTCGCGGAGAGGGGAAGGCCGCCCCCGGCAACGGAGAAAGACCGGAGAGATGGAGCGCCGAGGACAAGTTCCTCATCGTCCTTGAGACCCACGCTCTCAACGGAGCGGAGCTGGGAGAATACTGCCGCTCGAAAGGTATATTCCCTGCGGATATAGAGCGTTGGCGCGAGGCCTGCCTCATGGCCAACCGGAGCGATGCCGGAAAGAGCGGCGAACTGCAGAAGGAGATCCGCGCCGAGAGAAAGCGCAGCAAGGAACTCGAGCGCGAGCTGAGGAGGAAGGAGAAGGCGCTCGCCGAGGCCGCCGCTCTGCTGACGCTGCGAAACAAGCGCGGGCGATCTGGGGGGACGGCGAGGAAGACTGATCAGCGCCCCGGATCGCCTGAGAGCGGTAGAGCTGATCGACGAGGCCCATGCAAGCGGCGCCAGACTCTTCATGGCCTGCAACGAACTTGGCATAAGCATCCGTACCCGTCAGCGCTGGCTCAAGGACGCCGCCGCCGGAACGGTCAACGAAGACGGCAGGAAGAACGCGAAGCGAAAGAAGCCTGCGGGAGCATTGAGCGACGAGGAGCGTCAAAGAGTGCTCGAAGCAGTCAACAGCCCCGGATACGCCGGCAAACCTCCCGCTCAGATAGTGGCTGATTTGGCGGACAAGGGGGAGTGGCTTGCTTCGGAGTCCACCATATATCGCATACTGCGCGAGAAGGGGCAGCAGCATCACAGAGGGAGGGCGAAGGACCCCGTCCGCAGACCGCCCGCTTCGCACTCGGCCGCCGCGCCCAACCGGATATGGACCTGGGACATCACACTCTTAAAATCGCCCGTGCGCGGCATGTACTACTACCTCTACATGATAGTGGACATCTACAGCCGCCGCATAGTCGGATGGGAAGTGTACGAGGAGGAGACGGGCGAATGCGCCAAGGAGCTGATAACCAAAGCCTATCTCAAGCAGACTCTGTGGAGGAGCGACAATCCTCAGATCCTCCACTCCGACAACGGAAGCCCCATGAAGGCCTCCACCTTCAGAGCCACGCTTGAAAGGCTGGGCATATCGAGCTCCTACAGCCGCCCTGGGACCAGCGACGACAACGCTTATTCCGAGGCGCTCTTCAGGACGCTCAAGTACCGTCCCGAATACCCGGCCCCCTGCTTCGCGAGCCTTGAGGCGGCCAAGGATTGGACGAATTGGTTCGTGCACTGGTACAATGAGGAGCACCGTCACAGCGCCCTGAAGTACGTCACGCCCGGTCAGCGTCACCGTGGGGAGTCCGCCGGGATACTCGCGTCGAGGAAGGAGGTATTCGAGGAGGCGAAGCGCAGACATCCGGAGCGATGGAAGGGTCGCCCGACAAGGAATCTTGAGGAGGCGAAAGTGGTATGGCTCAATCCGGAAAAGGACGGAAGAGTCCGGGAGACTTTAACCTGGGAAAAGCGACAGGTCGGTTGACAGATACCGGATCATTGAGAGGTGCAGAATCGTGAGTAAGAGAGTTTTAGTATATCCGTGTGGTACTGAAATCGGACTCGAGGTTTTCAAGTCAGTTTGTAATTCCATTCATTTCGACTTATTTGGTGGGTCTAGTTCTTATGATCACGGAAGATTTGTATATGGGAACCACATAGACAACCTGCCTTTTATAACTGATTATAGCGATAAGGAGAATGTGCGTGAATTTATATCTATAATTAAGAATTACGGCTTCGATTATATTTATCCTGCAATGGATGGCGTTTTGTTAAAATTCGCAGAATACAGGGATTGTTTCCCGTGCAATGTTATTGCCCCAGCAACAGAAACGGTTCGGATAACTCGTTCAAAAAAAGAAACATATAAACTTTTTGCTGATCTCCTTGTAATCCCAAAGGTTTACGAGTCTGATGTAACTCTAAAATTCCCAGTCTTTGTTAAGCCCGATGTAGGGCAAGGGGCAAGTGGAACAGCAATAGTACACGATAATGAAGAATTGACATTAAATATAAAAACTAGGGAACCAGGCGATTACTTATTATTAGAATATCTGCCCGGAGAAGAATATACCATTGATTGTTTTACAAATTCTTCTGGCGATTTAGTGTATATGAGTGGAAGGGCTAGGCGCAGAGTTAAGGGCGGTATTAGCGTTAACGCGGTTAGGGTGGAAAATAGCGAGTTCAGAAGAATAGCTGAGGTCATCAATTCAAATCTAAAGTTTCAAGGCGCATGGTTTTTTCAATTAAAAGAAAATCGTGATGGGCGGTTGGCATTGTTGGAGATTGCTCCCAGAATTGCCGGGGGCTCTGCGCTAGCGAGATGCTATGGGGCGAACTTGCCGCTCATGACATTGCATCTTTTTAATGGGCAACTGATTGATTCGGTTTTGATCAACGATTATGAACTAGAATTAGACCGAGCATTACATAATAGATATAGAAATTCCATTAAATACAGTCATGTGTATGTGGATTTCGATGACACTCTTTTAATTAATGGTAGGGTGAATCTTTTGCTCATTGCCTTCTTGTATCAGTGTGTTAACGATAAAATTCCTGTTACATTGCTCACAAGGAGAAAGGAGGCCCTTCAACAATGCCTTTATGATCATCGACTAGAATCTCTTTTCGATAATGTAATCACCTTGGGAAATGGTGAGAATAAGAGCGAGTATATAAAAGAGACGGATGCGATTTTTATTGACGATTCATTTGGAGAAAGAATGGAAGTGCAAAAGGAAAGGAGAATTAACGTATTCAATGCGAACATGATAGAATGTCTATTGCATATTTAAATTTACCATAAATACAAAATTAAAGGAATGATAATGGGAGTTGTATAAGAATAAAAAGAGCTTGGCTGTTATTACCGCCAGGGGCGGCTCTAAGCGTCTTCCTAAAAAAAATGTTCGCCTCCTTGGTGCGATGCCGCTTATAGCGTGGACTATGACCGCTGCCTTGGAGTCGCGCTTTCTGGACAGGGTCATCCTCTCCTCGGACGATGCGGAGATTATTGCAGTTGCACGGGAGTTTGGATGCGAGGTGCCGTTCGTGCGCCCGGATTCTCTCGCACAGGATTCCAGCACCAGCGCCGACGTGCTCTTGCATGCCATTGGGTCCTTGGAGGACAGGTACGATTACGCGGTTCTGCTTCAACCGACGTCGCCTTTCAGAATGGGAGACGACATAGATGCGGCCGTAAGGCTGTGCGTGGATTCCGGGGCTCCGTCCGTTGTCACGGTACAAGAGGCCCGCGAGAAGCCGGAGTGGATGTGTCTGCTGGATGAAAGGGGGCGAATGCGTTTTCCCTACGCCCCCTCCGAAGGCCAGCCCGCGAAAAAGTATATCCTTAACGGAGCGGTTTATGTGGTCAGCACGGATTGGTTTGAGAGAAATCGCGTCTTTTTAACCTCGGAGACAAGGGCAATGGGAATGTCATGGGAAAGATCCGTCGATATCGATACCATGGAGGACTGGCTTCTGGCGGAGCATATCCTAGAAAAGAGGACTGAAAAGCAGTTGGGAACGGTCTTGAGGCATGCGTCAGACACTCATTTGCGTCCTTGAATGCCGAGAGGAGGGCGAGTCATGGCGGGGCACGTTAAGCAACGGGATGTAAATAAACTGCTTCTTCCCGAGTCAAACACAGTGTTGGATGCGGTACAGCGATTAAACGAAAGTGCATCCCAAATATTGTTGATCGTCGACGATTCCGGCAGACTTACCGGAACTTTGACAGATGGAGACATCCGGCGCTGTGTGGGCACAGGTAAACCGCTCACCACTCCCGTCAGCGAGGTCTGCAATTCTTCTCCGAAGGTGGTTTCCTCCCGTTCGCTTAGCAGGGCTAGGGCTCTTATGGAACGCTACGGGATCAAGAGAGTTCCCGTTTTGGATAAGAACGGAGTGCCTGTGTCGGTGGTTTATATCGAGGATATTCTCTCCGGAGAGGATGATGTGGAGCAACTACCCAACAGGGTGGTGATAATGGCCGGTGGACGCGGAAGCAGACTCGACCCGATCACGAAGATCGTCCCAAAGCCGCTCCTTCCCGTGGGTGACAAGCCTATGCTTGAGCTGATCATGGAGTCGTTCGCCAAGTGCGGGTTTTCGGAGTTCCTGTTGTCAGTGAATTACCGGAAAGACTTTATTAAAACGTACCTTGCAGAGCGCGGCGACCTACCCTACTCCATATGCTTCATCGAGGAGGAGACGTTTCTGGGGACTGCCGGAAGCCTCGCTCTTATGAGAGACAAGCTCGACGAGGCTTTTTTTGTGAGTAACTGCGATATTCTCGTAGAGGTGTGTTATCTTAAGGCCCTTGAGTTCCATAAAGATAACGGAAACGCCTTCACAATCGTCGGCGCGCTGAAAAATGTGAACGTTCCCTACGGAGTTATCCGGCTTAATGAAGGCGGGTTCGACGGGATAGAAGAAAAACCCGAAGTCCCTCTGATTGTTAACACGGGCGTCTATATTCTTGAGCCTGATTGCGTAGACTTGATTTGCGAAGATGAAAAACTGGACATGCCGGACCTCATAGCTCGTGTCAGGGACGGCGGCGGCAAGGTCGGTGTCTTCCCAGTCCACCGAAAATGGATCGACATAGGTCAGTGGGGAGAGTATAAGCAGGCTTTAGAAGATTAAAATGGCGGGGAAAAGGAGGGGAATCATGTATTTTATGTTTGCATATTTCACTATTGGGATAATAATAGCACTATTCTTGCCCGCTTCGTATCTAGGGTTTTTGGGGGCTCCCTCGATCGAAAGCCTCATCGGAGCTTTTTTGGGAACTCTTGCAGGTGCCGCGATAATATTTCTGTTCCAGATAAGGATGGAACAGACGCGTTTCTTTCAGTTGGTTTTATCTGAAATCAACAGTGTGTTCTCATCAAATACCGCATGGGAGAGAGTCGGTGGCGAATGGAAGGCATGTGAGTTCAGGAAAGCTGTCGGACTGGCGGAATGGACTACGTCAATAGACGATGTGAGTTCAGATAAATACAAAAAACATGAAAGAAACATTCCTAACAAAAATAAAATAGAATGGAATGGAGTTTTATATCTTGTCGATGAAAACTTTTGTGTCGCCTCGAAACCTTTGCATGAGTATTCAAATTGGTACGGATTGGTGCTGAGCGGCCTTGAAACAAGGCTGTTGTCCAAGAAGCATATTCAAATGCTATGGCGCTCGTTGGTGGACAATTTCTTTGAGTACGTTGATGGAAATCTTCGTATTGGTATGAAACAGTGGAGCGAAGGCTTTGTTTTTGGAGGAGAGGGGAGCGGACATCCTAGTTACAAGTACCACCAGATAGTTCTTAAAATAGTGAATAGATATGAGCCTGCCAGAGCTCATTGTGAGAATCGCAGCAAGGCGTTGAAGATGAAGTTGGCTGAAAAGAGCTCGGTATAGTAAAAGAGGAGGAATTTGGTTTTTTCGCAAGGCCGCTGGAAACGAGATCTCATACATTCGTCCGTGGAGACAAGGACCGTGTTAATCGCTCGGAACGACAAGGTGCGGTCTTTCTTGCAAACAGCGTAAAACCGAGATCCCTCCATCGCTGCGCGATGTTCGGGATGACGGTTGGAGTTTCGCTCGTTCGGGATGACGGTTGGAGTTTCGCTTGTTCGGGGTGACACAAGCAGGCGACCGACGGGCGGTCTTTCCGTTCGTGTCGATCGCTCGGGCGGCATGCCCCTGGCCGCCTTCCCGCGCTTGTTCGGGACGACAACTTAGGCTTCAGGAATTGTTGTTCAGACTTTCCGTTTCGTCTATCGTCAGCTTGACGCATTGGGGTTCAATCGCCTGTTTGAAGCTGTTGGAAAGGCTGTGCCAATCGAGGACATCGACCCTGAACGGCAGGTCGGATTCTTCAAATGCCTCTTCGATCAGGCGCAAATTCTCAAACCCCAACCTTCCCTTGCAATAGAGCGCTAGGTCGAGATCCGAGAATGGCTTCGCGCCCCCTGCAACTCTCGAGCCGAAGACTCTGACTTCGCATCCCGGGGCAAGTTCGGAGAGTATCGTTGTTACTGTTTTCAGGTGGCGTTCGTCAATGTCAATCATTTTTCGATGCCAGGGATTCCAGCAGACGTCTGGCGTCGGGGGAAAAAAGCAGGGCGAATTGGTAAACCTCGTCGGCGGTGCTCTCTTCGTAGGTGTGAGAAGCCAAGTTTCTGGCGTGATGGTATCGCATCCACTGTTCCACGTCCGAGATCAGCTGGTATTCCGCTGCTAATCGATAGAGCTCCCGCCTTGATATTCCGGTCGTTATGCCGGGGCTGACGTTCATCTCGATCCAGCGCCTCATGAACTTCCAGCATAGTTCATAAGAGAATTCAAAGTACTGTATTATGCCCGCTTTAATGATGTTTCTTGTTATATCGTCCAGGCGGGATAGTTTTTCCTCATCGCCGCATTTCAGTATCGCGCTTTCAAGTGCGGCCACGGCGTTGGCAAGGCTTTCTAGAACCAGGGACACTCGAGTTCATCTCCTTTGTCGGAAGTCGTCGATCCTTTTCAGTGGTTTGCGGATCATCTTGGTCTTCCTAATAATAGCACAAGGACAACAGAGTGCTGCCGACTCCTTGCCAAGATCCCTCCGGCGCTTCGCTCCGTTCGGGACGACATGGCACTGTCATCTGAACGTCTCTTGCCCCTCTGGTGGCTATTATGCCACGAAGGTGCCGCTTGTCTCCGCACATGGAGCCACAGCTATTCAAAAAAAAGGTGCTGCCATTCTCATACGGAGGGATGGCTAAAGAAAACTCAATTAGGTTTCGTTCGTATGCTCCGGTCGGTCTTCTACGGATTGCCAAGCCCCCTCTCTATTGTTACAATTGTAGTAACTGAGAGGGGGCTTTTGCATGCCTGCGACAACGAAGATGAAGAAAGAAAAAAAGATCTCCGGGAGAGATGGGCGCGAGCCGACCATTCCTGTCAGGGTGAGTTGCTCCCTGTACGGGGCCGCCCAAAAGACTGCGCGCGCCGAACACCGTACTATCGCCGGACAGGTGGAGTACTGGGCGCGGTTGGGGCGCGCCACTCTTGATAACCCAGACCTTCCTGTTGAATTAGTGCGCTCCATTCTAGCGGCGCAGCGCAGACAGGAAATAGAACCGTTCGTCCCGGAAGAGTGAGCGATGATCTCTGCGAAACCACAAACCATCGTTCTTCAGGAACGAGAGTTCAAGGTCGCGTACAAGAAGCTCCATCAGAACCAAAAGAAAGCGGTGAACACCGCGATACTCGAAATCGTAGGCAATCCATTGGCAGGCGTCGAGAAAAAAGGCGATCTTAAGGGCGTCTACGTATATAAATTCAAATGTCTCGACAGGATTTTTCTGCTGGCCTATCAATGGGATCCCCTTACGAGGATACTTCTCGCTCTTGGCGTTCACGAAAATTTCTACCGAGATATGAAGCGAAACTTGTAATCTCAACGAAAAGCATGGCAGGGAGGTTTCTCATGGCACCATGTCGAGGTTCAGGACGGGGGCGGAGGACGGAAGACGATTAAAGCGCGTAAAGGAGTCGTGGACGTTGTCTCGTTTGCAATCCTCACCGCCTGCAGGCCGAAGGACGAGTCCGAGATCTTCGAGCGCTCCTTTTGCGGCAACGAGCTTCGGTACGCCTACCCGACCGTCAGGCTGTGAGAGCTGGACCCCGAGCGACCTTTCCTGTCATCCCGAGCGCAGCGAGGGATCTCGGAAACGAACGTGCGCAAAAACCGAGGCCCTCCTCGCGTTGACAATCGAATACAGAAACATAAAATTCTCTTGAAGAGGGGTCCCCCTTACGGTTTCTTGTACACCAGCAGATTGTCCGGTCCCGTCGCGTTGAAACAAGAGTTTGACTTGACCTCCTATAACATGTACCATATCCAGTACCATGGGAGGTGATGATATGAGCCGTATTACGGCGACCGAGGCCCGCAAGCGTCTCTTTCAGCTTCTTGACGAGGTGGCGGAGTCTCACGTTCCTGTGCGCATCGCGGGAAGGCGCAATACGGCGGTTCTGGTGGGGGAGTCTGACTGGAGGGCCATCGAGGAGACTCTCTTTCTCTGCGGTATCCCCGGAATGCGCGAATCAATCGTAGACGGTATGGCGACTCCGATCGAGGATTGTTCAGAGGATGTCGAATGGTAGTGCCTTGGAGGGTCGTCTTCACCAAGGCGGCCCGAAAGGATGCGGAAAAGCTGCTTTCAGCCGGATTGAAGCCCAAGGCGGAGCTGCTTATCGCGATATTGCGAGAGGATCCGTTCCAATCCCCTCACCCTTTTGAGAAGCTGGTGGGCAGTCTTTCGGGCGCGTATTCTCGGCGCATCAATATATGCCACCGTCTCGTCTACCAAGTGATCGAGACGGAGCGCACGGTGAAGGTGCTTCGCATGTGGAGCCATTACGAGTAGCTTCCGTCCGCCCCAGTGTCCGGAATGCCCGAGGGGCTGAAGGACAACAGAGTGGTGTTGACTCTTTTCAGTCATCCCGAACGCCTAACGTACACCTCCGTCATCCCGAACGCCTAACATACACCTCCGTCATCCCGAACGCCCAACGTACACCTCCGTCATCCCGAACGCCCAACGGGCGGAGGGATCTAGGCAATAAACTTGCTCAAACACCGAGGTTTCTCCTCGAAAGGAGGTACCCCTTACGGTTTTTTGTACACCTCGCTCCGATGAGCGATGCGTATCACGTAAACCAGCACGCGGGCGTGTTCTTCCCGAGGAAGAGACTCAAGCGCCTTCCGCGCCGACCTCTTAACCTCGATCGAGTGGGCCATATTTATCCTCGTAGTCCCTCACAACCTCGCTCAAGGGTACGGCGGGTTCGTCCCTGTGCACAGCGACGAAGGCGACATCCTCGGCATCCTCCCGCTCCTCCAGATACCGGAGATAGGCGGCGTAGTCAAGCATCCTCAACACGTCCTCGGGCCCCATCAGGTCAATCATCCGACGAAGTCTTTGTTTCTCTTCCACAACTGCGAAAGACATTGGCATCATCTCCCGCGCTCATTATATCTCAACGCGCCAACCGGATACATGCGGCTCCAAAAATGTGGAATAACCACTCGCCACCGGGGACGATTGGACAAACCTCTCCTTGGCCGTATAATATTCGTAAAACGTCGCGGCCCCGCAGAGAGCGTCGCATTCGAGAGGGCTGGAGACCATCGTACGAAAGAGGACAGAGGACGCGCAGAGCGGAGACGAGGCTCTGAACGAAGCGCAGGCCATAAAGCCGCCACTTCACTTGGAAAGAGGGAACATGACGGGTGGTACAAGCTCGGCGGAGATAGGTTCGGGAGCTTCCGCGAGCATCTGCGCAAGGAGCGGAGCTGAACTGCCGACCGAGCGCTTAGTGCTGTGGTTTCACCGGCTATGGAGGCGAACGATAATGAGCATGCAGTTCAGTGTCATCATCGAAGATGAACCGAAGAACTGAAGTCAGCGTCCTCACCCACGCAGGACCCTCGATCGGAGGAGGGCACGTCAGCCGATGCTCGGCGCTGGCGTCGGGGTTTGCCGCGCTTGGAGCGTCCGTCCGGTTCCTGGTTAACGGAGCGGCAGCGGAGATGCTGATGCGCGCGGGCACCGGCAACACCTCGCTGACGGTGATAGAGGACCCGTTCGGCGTAGGAGCGCGGCAGGTCATCGACGAGGTGTCGGCTCGCGTCGCGGGGCTTTGCGTGGTCGACGGCTACGATGCAACGCCCGGCTTCCTGCGGGAGCTTCGCGGGCTCTGCCGCCTCGCCCTGGTGGACGACTGCCGCACCCGTCCCGTGGAGCTCGAGTGCGACGTGCTGCTGAACTACAGTCTTAACGCCGAATCCCCGGGCTACAACCGGGGACACGCCGAGCTCCTGCTCGGGCCGCAGTACGCCCTGCTGCGCAGAGATTTCTGGGATCTTTCCCCCGAGGAGGGTACCGACCTGCTCGTAATCCCGGGCGCGAGCGACATGCTGAACACCCTGCCCCGCATGGTGGAATGGTGGGGGAGCGACTGGCCGCCGGCGCAAATGGTGTCTGGCCCGCTGGTACCCCTCTCCGTCTTCGAGGCCCTGCAAAAAACTGCGGTGGATCGGTGCAACCTATCCCTGGTCCGCGACCCGGACGACCTGCCCGCACGCATGGCGCGCGCCCGAGCGGTGATCTGCACGTCCAGCGTCACCTCCTACGAGGCGCTGGCCCTGCGCAAGCCGCTGATCGTCTTCCAGACGGCGGACAACCAGGTGGAGGGCGGGCGCGAGATAGAGCGCCGGGGCCTTGGAGCGAACCTGGGCGAGTGGGGGAGTTGGGGGCGGGAGGAGCTGATGGCGGTGGTACAGAGCCTTCCCTCTGCGCCGAGCCCATCGGTCTGCCCTCACGGCGCCCGGAACGCCGCCGCGGCTTTGCTTCGAGCGCTACAGAGCCGCGAGAGTTGAACGCCTCATTTGCAAGCTCCGTCGCACTACGCCCGTCCACGTGGGCTCTGAATACCGCCGCGTCGCTTCATGCGCTGCCGGGCGGCCAAGTTTAAGCGCTCCCACCCCGTCCTGCACGACCGCCGGGTTTAAGCGCCCCGCCACCGTGCGGCCCCGCGTGCAAAAGCCCACGAGAATTCGCCCCGCCTCCACCTCCGGTCGTGATACAATTGCCCTGCAGGCTTCGGGACGGATGCCTCTCTTTTCGCGACGCCCCGGCCCCTGCATCTTCCACACGGGGGTGATTGTCCATGTCGACAACTTTCTTCGACGCCGTGAAGAACCGCCGGTCCTACTACGGCATCTCCAAGAGGAGCCCGGTCTCCGACGAGCGGATACGGGAGATCATCGAGCATGCGGTGAAGTACTGCCCGTCGGCGTTCAACTCTCAGGGCGGGCGCATCGTTCTGCTGTTGGGCGCGGAAAGCGACGAGTTCTGGAGCATGCTCAGGGAGGCCCTGAGAAAGATAGTCCCGCCGGAGAAGTTCGGGCCTACTGACAGAAAGATGGACGGCTTCGCCGCCTCGTACGGCACCGTGCTCTTCTTCGAGGACGAGCGCCCTGTGAAGGAGCTCCAGAAGAAATTCCCCAAGTACGCGGAGGAGTTCCCTCGCTGGTCCGACCACTCGTCGGGGATGCTTCAGTTCATAGTGTGGGCGGGGCTCGAGTCCGAGGGCTTCGGCGCGTCTTTGCAGCACTACGCGCCTCTGATCGACGAGGCCGTCAGGCGCAGGTGGGGAACCCCGCCCGAGTGGCGCCTGATCGCCCAGATGCCGTTCGGCGCGCCGACCGAGGCCCCGGGCGACAAGGAGTTCAAGCCCCTGGAGGATCGTGTTCTGGTCTTTGAATAGTTGCCTTTAGGAGGGCTTCCGGGGAGGGAGGATGGCTATGAACCAGTTCAGACAATGGTCGCCGGGCGGCAGGATCCCGCCGAGAGAGGACATCCCGGAGGAGTATACCTGGGATCTCTCGGCCATTTACCGGTCCGACGAGGAGTGGGAGGAGTCGTTCCGCTCGGCCGACGCGCAGCTTCGCGAGCTGGGCACGTACGAGGGAAGGCTGTTCAAGACCCCGAGGGCGCTGCTTGACTACCTTAGACTCGAGGAGAAGGCCTCCGAGAGGATAGGCAAGCTCTACGCCTATTCCACCATGAAGAGCCACGAGGACACCTCAAGGCCCCTCTACCAGGGAATGTCCGACAGGGCGGCGATGCTCTTCTCGTCCTTTGCGGCCGCCCGCTCCTTCTTCCACCCCGAGGTCCTCGCCGCAGGGGAGGAGATGATCAGGGAGTGCATGGGGCAACTCCCCGAGCTCGCCCTCTACCGGCACTACTTCGACGACATCCTCCGCACCAGGGAGCACGTCCTGTCGCGGACCGAGGAGGAGCTGCTCGCCCGCTCCGCCGAGGTGGCCCGCACGGCCGAGTCCGCCTTCTCCCTGCTGACCAACGCGGACATGACCTTTCCGCTTATCACGGACGAGAGGGGAGAGGAGGTCGAGCTCTCCGAGGAGAGATACTACGTCCTCAGCCGCTCCCGCGACAGGCGCGTCCGGCGGGAGGCCTACGAAGGGCTCCTCGGCACCTACAGAAAGTACCGGAACTCGATCGGCGCTCTCTACTCCGGCAGTGTCAGGGGAGACGCATTCTACGCCAAGGCCAGGAGGTACAAGAGCTCTCTGGCCGCCTCGCTCGATGCCGACAACATACCAGTCGACGTCTACGACAACGTGATCGACACCGTGAACGACTCCCTCGACGCCCTGCACGACTACATGACCCTGCGCAAGGGGGCGCTTTCGCTGGTCGACCTGCGCATGTACGACCTCAACGTCCCGCTTGCCGACGAGCCCGACGCCCCGATCCCCTACCAGGACGCGACAGAGATGGTGATAGAGGCGCTGGCGCCTCTGGGCGCCGAGTACGTCGACCTGCTCCGGGAAGGCTTCCGATCGCGCTGGATAGACGTATACGAGAACCAGGGAAAGAGAAAGGGAGGCTACTCTTGGGGCTGCTACGGCGCTCACCCCTACGTGCTGCTGAACTACGGGGGGACTCTTCGCGACGTCTTCACCATCGCCCACGAGATGGGTCACTCCCTTCACACCTGGTACTCGCACAAGAACCAGCCGCAGATCTACGCCGACTACACCATCTTCCTCGCCGAGGTCGCCTCCACCGTGAACGAGACCCTGCTGCTCGAGCGTTTGCTGGACAAGGCATCCCGCGCCGAGAAGATCTACCTGCTGAACCACTACCTGGACCAAGTCCGCACCACGGTCTACCGACAGGCGATGTTCGCGGAGTTCGAGCGAGACATGCACGCAGCATCCGAGCGGGGAGAGGCCCTGACCGCCGACTTCCTGTCCAAGGCCTGGAAGGAGCTGAACACCCGCTACCACGGGCCGGACATGTCCCCCGACGACTTCATAGAGGTCGAGTGGGCGCGAATCCCACACTTCTACTCGGCATTCTACGTTTACAAGTACGTGACCGGCTTCGCCGCGGCATCGATGCTGGCGAGGCGGCTTCGCGAGGGCACGGAGGGCGAGAGGGAGCGCTATCTCCGCTTCCTGTCGAGAGGCAGCTCCGCCTACTCGCTGGACATCCTGAAGGAGGCCGGAGTGGACATGGCCGCGCCCGAGCCGCTGAAGGAGGCCGTCGCGAGCTTCAGGGAGAAGACAACAATGCTGGCGGGATTGCTGGGACTGTAATAGCCGAGGAGCAACGAACGGCCGGGTTTTCAGTCATCCCGACGACCGAAATGGGTTTTCTGTCATCCCGAACGCCCAACGGGCGGAGGGATCTCGGGCCTGTCCTTTTACCGCAGCAGCTCGCGGCAGGCCGTCTCCAGGCGCTTCACCATCTCCCAGCCCGGGTAGGACAGCCCCTTCGACGACGAGTAGACGCACTGGATCTCCCAGGACATCTCCTCCATCCCGTCGAAGGTCACAGGTGCCAACAGACCTGCGGCGATGCTGTTGCGCACGGAGAGGGAGCTCGTGATCAGCACTCCTATTCCAGCCCCGGACAGGTTCTTTGCCAGCTCTATCTCGTCCGTCTCCACCTGCGAGCCGAAGCTTATCCCGTTGCGCAGCAGAAAGTGATCCACGTATGTCGCCAATGGACAGTCGCCCGTGAACCTGACGAGGGTCTGCGCCTTGGCGTCCGAGGCCGACGCGTGCCCCGCCGAGCCCCACGGATGTCCCGCAGGCGCTACCAGCATCAGCCTGTCGTCTCCGAGCGGCCGGTAGGTAAGGGCCGGGTCGCGAGAGAAGGGGAAGCTCTTTCCCAATATCACCATCTCCACGTCCCCTCGCTTCAGCTCCCGCAGGATCTCGGTGGTGTTCCCCGACGTGACGGTGACCGAGACCTCCGGGAACTCCTCCCTGAAGCCGGCGAGGGTCCCCGGCAGGATGTGATACCCGGCGAATGGCGAGACCCCCATCTCCAGCCGCCCGGACCGCAGCGCGCGCATGTCGCTGAAGCGAGACGGTATCTCGTCGGCCTGCCGCAGCAGGTCCGAGGCCAGCACGTGCAGCGCCCTCCCCTCCGGGGTGAGGGATATAGTGCGCCCCTTTCTCTCGAACAGGCGCACCTCGAAGCTGCTCTCAAGGGCCGCTACATGCTGGCTGACAGAGGGCTGGGAAAGGAACAACCTGTCCGCTGCCTGCCGGAACGACCCCTCCTCGACTATGGTGCAGAAGATCCTCAACTGGTGAAGGTTCACGCACGGCCCCTCCTTAAGTATTAGTTTTCCTGAAGTATTATATCAATATTTCTTTCTTGCAAATAATATCATCTGGTGTATCTTTATGCTGAATAGTGTATCGAACCACTGCCCCCGACGCTGGTCGGCGAAGGCGTCCTGCGGGGCGAAGGGCGGGGATTGAATGGCCGAGACAAGCCGGAGGCTGAGCCAGACCGCGTTGAGCGCGGGCCCTGACGATCTCGTTCAGCTGTGCAGGGAGCTCATCCGCCGTCCCGGAATCTCAGGGCGGGAGGGGGAGGTCGCTCGCTTCACCGTGGAGAGCATGCGCTCTCTTGGCTTCGATTCCGTGACAGTTGATTCCTACGGCAACGTGGTGGGCGAGATCGTCTTCGGCGGAGATGGCCCCAGGCTGCTGCTCACGGCTCAGATGGATCACGTCGACGCGGGCGACGCGGCTGAGTGGACGAAGTACCCGTTCGGCGCATTCATCGAGGACGGGCGCATCTACGGCAGGGCCGCCTCCGATCAGAAGGGCGCTCTCGCAGCCATGATGACAGCTGCCTCAGCCCTCAAGAGGGAGTCCGGCGACGACCTGCGCGGCAGCCTGTTCGTCGCGGGCGCCGTCCACCAGGAGACTTTCGAGAGGGAGGCGTCCAGGGCGATAGCCGACCTCGTCGAGCCGGACTGCGTCATTGTCGGAGAGGCGTCGGACCTGGCGCTCGAGCGAGGCCAGAGGGGACGGGTGGAGATCCGAATCGACGTCATAGGCAGGATGGCCCACTCGTCGCACCCGGAGCACGGGGTGAACGCGGGCGACGTGATGGTGCGATTTCTCACCTTTCTAAAGGCTCGTTTCAGGCCGCCGAAGGACGATTTCCTGGGCGAGGGGATCCTCGTGCTGACGAGCCTCTCCTCCTCTCCGTGCATAAGCTCGGGCGATGACGGTTGCGAGCCCCGTCCCGACGGCGGAGCGATCCCCGAGAGGTGCACGGCTCTGTTCGATCGCCGCCTACTCTCAGGGGAGACGCTCGAGGGAGTGGCGCGCCAGTTCGACGAGATAGTCGCCGAAGCCTCACGCGCCATTCCGGAGCTTCGCGCCGAGGTCTCCCTTCCCGTGATGGAGGACAGGTGCTACACGGGCGCCCCCATCAGGGGGAGCCGCTTCGCCCCGGCCTGGACCATGCCCGCCGGGTCGCCCTTTCTCCAGTCTCTCTCCCGCGCCCTGGACGACGCCGGGCTTCGCTCGGAGATCTCCTCCAGGCCGGGCTTCGGCACCAACGGCTGCCACTACGCGGCCGAGCGAAACATCCCCACGGTTATATACGGCCCCTCGAGGAGGGAGCTTGTCCACACTGTGGACGAGTACATCGACATAGACGCGCTCTTGGGATCGTGCGCAGGCTACGGGGCGATGGCGCGAATGTTGCTGACGCCGGCCTCGTCATGGGCGCGCGGGCGTTTTTCAAGCGAAGGGGAGGGATCCTGATGGGACGTCCTGTTGAATTGAGGTGCGTTCTGTGCGGCTCGACGTACGGGCACGGGGAGGTCGAGTACGTCTGCCCCGCCTGCGGGCTGGACGGGACGCTGGACGTGCTTTACGACTACGATGAGGCGGCTCGCACCCTGACCGCCGACTCTCTCGCCGGGCGGGAGAGATCGCTCTGGCGATACGGGGAGCTTCTGCCGATAGAGGACGGGGCGAACATCCCCGGCCTTTCCGTCGGCTGGACGCCCCTGTACGACTGTCCGGAGCTCGCGCGGGAGTACGGGGTGGCGAAGCTGATGATCAAGGACGACGGGCGGAACCCGACCGGCTCCCTGAAGGACCGGGCCAGCGCGGTGGGAGTCGCCAGGGCGCTTGAGACGGGGCAGACTACGATCGCCTGCGCGTCCACGGGGAACGCAGCCAGCTCCCTCTCCGGCTTCGCCGCGGTCGCGGGATTGCGCAGCTTCATCTTCGTGCCGGAGTCGGCCCCCGCGGCCAAGGTCACTCAGCTGCTGGTCTACGGCGCGAACGTGGTGCTGGTAAGGGGCGACTACGCGGACGCCTTCAACCTGGCGACGGCCGCCATCTACAGGTACGGCTGGTACAACCGCAACTGCGCGATCAACCCCTACCTGGTGGAGGGGAAGAAGACCAGCGCGATGGAGCTGGCGGAGCAGACCGATTGGGACGTGCCGGACACGGTCTTCATCGCGGTCGGTGACGGCTGCTGCATAAGCGGGCTGTACAAGGGCTTCTCGGACCTTAAGCGCACCGGGCTGATCTCTCGCATCCCGAGGATAGTCGGAGTGCAGGCCGAAGGCGCAAGGCCGATCTACGACGCTTTCAAGAGCGGTGCCGAAAGGGTCGCCTTCGGCCCGGCGGACACCGTGGCGGACAGCATCTCCGTCGGAGCGCCCCGCAACTGGGCCAAGGCGCTGCGGGCCGTGCGAGAGTCGGGCGGGGACATGGCGGTCGTCAGCGATGCCGATATTCTGTCCGCTATCCCGGAGATGGCGCGCAGGACGGGCGTGTTCGGCGAGCCGGCCGGATCGGCCGCCTACGCGGGCTTCCGTCAAATGGCCCGAGCGGGTCGGATCGGAAGGGACGAAAAAGTGGCCGTCGTCGTCACCGGCAACGGCCTGAAGGACATAGAGAGTGCGAAAAAGGCGGTCGGCGCGCCGATGGTCTCGGCCCCCGACCTGGATGACTTCAACAGACAACTTGAGAGGAGTGGATTGCAGTGCTAGATAATTCCCAGCAGCTGCTGCGCGACGCGGATCCTGAGATCTTCGCGGCGATCGAGGAGGAGCTCTCGCGCCAGAGGAACGGAATCGAGCTGATAGCCTCGGAGAACTTCGTGTCGAGGGCCGTGATGGCCGCGGCCGGCTCCGTGATGACCAACAAGTACGCGGAGGGCTATCCGCGCGCGAGGTACTACGGCGGATGCGTCTTCGTGGACAAGGCGGAGGACCTGGCCCGCGACAGGGCCAAGGAGCTCTTCGGCTGCGACCACGTCAACGTGCAGCCTCACTCGGGCTCCCAGGCGAACATGGCGGTCTACTTCTCCGTGCTGCAGCCGGGGGACACGATCCTGGCAATGAACCTGGCGCACGGCGGGCACCTGACCCACGGCTCCCCGGTAAACTTCTCCGGCAGGCTTTACAACATCATACCCTACGGCGTAAGCAGGGCCACGGAGACCATAGACTTCGCCGAGGTAGAGCGCCTGGCGATTGAGCACAAGCCGAAGATGATAGTCTGCGGCGGATCCGCCTACCCGCGAGAGATCGACGCGGAGAAGTTCAGGGAGATCGCCGACAAGTCCGGCTCGCTGCTCTTCTTCGACATCGCCCACATAGCCGGCCTGATCGCCGCAGGATGTCACAAGGATCCCGTCCCCTTCTGCGACTTCCTTACCACCACCACTCACAAGACCCTGCGCGGCCCCCGAGGCGGCATGATCATGTGCAGGGAGGAGTACGCCAAGGCGGTGGACAAGAACATATTCCCCGGCATGCAGGGCGGCCCGCTGATGCACATAATTGCCGCCAAGGCGGTGGCCTTCCGCGAGGCCCTTCACCCTTCGTTCAAGGACTACCAGAGGCGGGTAGTGGAGAACGCGCGCGCCCTCGCCGACTCGCTTCTGTCGCTGGACTACCACTTGGTCTCCGGAGGCACGGACAACCACTTGATACTTGTCAATCTGACCGACAAGGGGGTCACCGGCAAGGATGCGGAGGCAGCGCTCGACAAGGCCGGTATCACCGTGAACAAGAACTCGGTACCGTTCGACACTCAGAGCCCGTTCGTCACCAGCGGCTTCCGTGTCGGGTCGCCCGCCGTCACCACGCGCGGCTTCGGAGTCGACGACATGAAGCAGATCGCCGGATGGATAGACAGGGCGATCCGCAACATCCAGAGCGAGAACGAGCTGGCCGCCATAAAGGCCGAGGTGCTGGAGAGCTGCCAAAATCACCCCCTGTATCCGGGGCTTGAGTAGAGGAGGAAGCGCATGTCTTATTCGATAGACCTGACGATCAACGAGCAGGGTTTGAAAAGCGCGGTGGAGCTTGCCAGGAGGCGCAACATAGTCATCCCCACCTTCAAGCAGATGAAGGACCCGGACGTCCACACGCCGCCCGCCATCAAGGAGAGGCTCAAGAAGTCCGGCCTGTGGGACGTGGACCCGGCGAACCTGTTCCGCATCACGTGGAAGAACGAGCCGACCAAGCAGGGTGGCCTCTTCGGCAAGGTCAACTACCTGGAGTTCCCGAAGGAGCTCACAGGAGTGGACGCCCGCATCGTGGCGATCGTCGGCAAGTGGTTCCCCACCGGGGCGCACAAGGTCGGCGCCAGCTTTGGCTGCCTGGCGCCGCGCCTGGTCACCGGACAGTTCGACCCGATGAAGCAGAAGGCCGTCTGGCCGTCCACCGGCAACTACTGCCGGGGCGGCGCCTACAACGCGCAGCTCCTGGGCTGCGAGTCCATCGCCATCCTTCCCGAGGGGATGAGCAGCGAGAGATTCGACTGGCTGAAGACCGTGGCGGGCGAGATAATCGCCACCCCCGGCACGGAGAGCAACGTCAAGGAGATCTACGACAAGGTGTGGGAGCTTCGCCGCACCCGCGACGACATCGTCGTCTTCAACCAGTTCGACGAGATGGGCAACCACCTCTGGCACTACGAGGTCACGGGGAGCGCGATGGAGGAGGTCCTGCGCGAGGTGATGGGCGAGAAGGACCGCTACTTCGGCGTCGTGGTCACCTCCGGCTCGGCCGGCACTACCGCCTGCGGCGACTACCTGAAGAAGCTCCACCCGACCAGCAAGTTCGCAGTGGGCGAGGCGCTCCAGTGCCCGACCCTGCTGGAGAACGGCTTCGGTGCCCACAGGCTGGAGGGGATAGGCGACAAGCACGTTCCCTGGGTCCACAACGTCAAGAACACCGACATGGTCATGGCCATCGACGACGAGGACAGTATGCAGCTCATCCGCCTCTGCAACGAGCCGGAGGGGCTCGAGTACCTCAGGCAGCTAGGCGTGAAGGACGACTTCATCGAGCAGCTTCCGCTGATGGGAATCTCCGGCGCGGCGAACCTGCTGATGGCCGTCAAGATGGCGAAATACTACGAGCTGACGTCCAGGGACGTCATCCTGACCGTGCTGACCGACTCGATGGAGATGTACGGCTCGCGCGTGAAGGAGATGCAGGACGAGGAGGGGCCCTACAGCCTCTGCAAGGCGGCCGCGAACCACGCCCGCCACGTGCTCGGAGTCCGCACCGACGGAGTGCTGGAGCTCACCTACCCGGAGAGAAGGCGAGTGCACAATCTGAAGTACTACACCTGGATAGAGCAGCAGGGCAAGACCTCCGAGGAGCTGAACGCCCAGTGGTACGACGCGGAGGAGTACTGGGGAGCGGTCCAGTCCATGGCTGACGCGATCGACGAGAGGATAGACGAGTTCAACAGACTGACCGGCCTGCTGTAGCGCGCGTTGCTTGTCGTCCGGGCAAGGCAGCCGGTTCGTCATTCCGACGAACAGCGACTTTGTCATTCCAACGAGCTAAGCGAGGTAAGCAGGCGACAGGCGAGGCGAAGCGAGCCTAGTCGTTCGATATCCCGAGAAGCGTAGCGACGAGGGGAGGAATCTCCCCTCCTCTATCTACAACAAAGAAAGAAGGTGTCCCATGATACCATTTGAAAAAATACTGGCCAAGGCCGAGGAGTACAAGCCCCAGATGTCCCGCTTCCTGCGGGATATGATAGCCATCCCCAGCGAGAGCTGCGAGGAGGGCGACGTCATCAAGCGCATCAAGGCCGAGATGGAGCAGTGCGGCTTCGACCGGGTCGAGATCGACCCGATGGGCAACGTGCTCGGCTTCATCGGCAACGGCAAGCACCTGATAGCCATGGACGGCCACGTGGACACGGTCGGCATCGGCGACCGATCCCTGTGGGAGTTCGACCCCTACGAGGGCAAGGAGGACGACGAGCTCATCTTCGGCAGGGGCGCGAGCGACCAGGAGGGCGGCATGGCCTCCATGGTCTACGCGGGAAAGATAATCAAGGAGCTGGGCCTCCCCGGCGACTTCACCCTAATGGTGACAGGCACCGTCCAGGAGGAGGACTGCGACGGCCTCTGCTGGCAGTACATCATTGAGGAGGGCGGCTACAAGCCGGAGTTCGTCGTCATTACCGAGCCGACCTCCTGCAACATCTACCGGGGCCAGCGAGGGCGCATGGAGATAAGGGTCGAGGTAAAGGGCATATCCTGCCACGGCTCCGCCCCGGAGAGGGGCGACAACGCCATCTACAAGATGGCCCCGATCCTGCAGGAGCTTCGCGCTCTTCACGAGAACCTGCTCTACGATCCCTTCCTCGGCAAGGGCAGCCTCACAGTGTCCGAGATCTTCTTCACGTCGCCGTCGCGCTGCGCGGTGGCCGACAGTTGCGCCATCTCCGTCGACCGAAGGCTCACCCACGGCGAGACCTGGGAGATGGCGTTGCAGCAGATCAGGAACCTTCCCGCCGTCAAGGCCGCGAACGGAGAGGTCACGATGTACAAGTACGAGCGCCCCTCCTGGACTGGGCTCGTCTACCCGACCGACTGCTTCTTCCCCACCTGGGTGCTGGAGGAGGACCACGCCGCCTGTAAGACGCTGGTCGACGGCTATAAAGAGCTGTTCAAGAGCGAGCCGCTGGTTGACAAGTGGACCTTCTCGACCAACGGCGTCTCCATAATGGGCCGCTACGACATACCGTGCATCGGCTTCGGGCCGGGGCACGAGGACCAGGCCCACGCGCCAAACGAGCGCACGTGGAAGAGCGAGCTGGTCAAGGCGGCGGCTCTCTACTCGGTCATTCCTTCCATCTACACCGGCAAGTACGCCGGTTGACCAGCGGCCTGGAGGCCGAATAAAGACAACAGGAGGAGAGAGAGGAATGCAGACGCTTTTCAGAGGAAAGCACTTCATAACCCTTCAGGAGTGGACCAAAGAGGAGATCGACACGCTTCTGGACGTCTCCTACGACCTCAAGAAGGACTTCGCCATGGACAGGCCGACCAATTACCTGCCCAACAAGACCGTGTTCCTTATGTTCTTCGAGCAGTCCACACGCACTCGCAACTCGATGGAGGCCGGCATAACCCAGCTCGGAGGGCACGCTCACTACCTCGACACCAGCGGCATGCAGATAGCCCACGGCGAGGTCCCCAAGGACACGGCGGTGATCCTGTCCAGGATGGGTCACGCCATCGCCTGCCGCAACTGCTTCTGGAAGGAGGGCAACGAATACCTGCGCGAGATGGCCAAGTGGTCGCCCGTGCCGATCATCAGCATGCAGGACGACATCTACCACCCTCTGCAGGGAATAGCCGACCTGATGACCATACAGGAGAAGAGGGGGCGCAACAGCAAGGGGCTCAAGGTCTCCGTGATCTGGGCCTATGCAACCACGCACAAGAAGCCGATCTCAGTGCCGCTGTCCCAGGCGTTGCTTTTCCCGCGCTACGGCATGGACGTGACCCTCGCCTACCCGAAGGGCTACGAGATGCCCGACTGGGTCATAGAGCAGGCCAAGAAGAACGCTCTCGAGAACGGCGGCTCCTTCCGCATCACAAACGACCAGGAGGAGGCCTACCGCGACGCGGACGTTGTCATCCCGAAGAACTGGGGCAACTGGGTGACAAACGAGAGCAAGGATGTCATAGACAGCACTCTCGAGGCCAACAGGCACTGGAAGTGCACCGAGCAGCGCATGGCCCTGACGGATCCGAAGTCGATCTACATGCACGCCCTGCCCGCGGACAGGGTGAACGAGGTGGAGGACTCCGTCATCGACGGGCCTCACTCGGCGATCTACGACGAGGCGGAGAACAGGCTGCACACTGCCAAGGCCGTCATGGCCCTGACGATGGGCGGCAGGTAGGAAGTTTTCGATGCCGCGCCCTCCCTTCGCGGGCGCGGCCCGCCCGTGCTATACTCGAGAGGCGGCGTTCGAGGCGTGTCCGCCTCGTCGGTGCCGCTCGCTTCAAGAGGAGCGCATGACTGGAGGATCGAACGGATGTACGATCTTGTGATTCGAGGTGGCTCGGTGGCAACGGCGGACGGAGTGCTGTTCACCGATGTCGCCGTGCTGGGCGAGAGGATCTGCGCACTGGGAGGCGGGCTCGAGGGTCGTGAGACCATCGACGCGACGGGCAAGATAGTCCTGCCTGGGGTCATCGACCCTCACGTCCACTTCGCCCTGCCCGTGGGCGATTATGTCTCCAGCGACGACTTCTACTCCGGCGGTGTCGCCGCGGCCTGCGGCGGAGTGACGACCGTGATCGACTTCACCGTCGGCGCGTCGGAAAGGAGCATACCGGAGGACATCGAGAATCGCCTGGAGGACGCAAAGTCCTCCGTGATCGACTACGCCCTGCACGGCGAGGTGGTGGGCTGGAGGCCCGGCAGGGTGGACGAGATGAGGGAGGCTGTCTCCCTTGGGGTTAAGAGTTTCAAGTTCTTCACGGCCTACGGCGCCTCCGGAAGAAGGACGGACAACGGTCAGATGCTGCAGGCCTTCCAGGCCATCGCTGAAATGGATGCTGTCGCGGTGGTCCACGCGGAGGACGAAAGCGTGATAGAGAGCCTGTCCGCTCAGCTTTCCAACGAAGAGTGGGGTAGGATGGACAGCCTCGCCAAGGTCCGCCCCGACGTGTGCGAGGCCCTGGCGGTGAACGCGGTGGGCTGGCTGGCCGCCCGGACAGGGGCCGGCTGCCACATAGTCCACCTCAGCTCCGCCCTCGGGCTGGAGGAGGCCCGGCGCGCCCGCGAGAGGGGAGCCAAGCTTACCACGGAGACCTGCCCCCAGTACCTGCTGCTGACGTCGGAGGCCTACAGGGCGCAGGACGGTCATCTCTTGTCCGCGGCCCCCGCTCTTCGCAGCGGTGAGGACAACGAGGCCCTCTGGGCGGCCCTGTCGTCCGGCGAGGTGAACTTCGTCGCCACGGACCACTGTCCCTTTACCAGGACGCAGAAGGAGTGGAGGGGTGCGTTCGACCGGCTGCCGGGCGGTCTTCCCGGCGTGGAACTGATGCTCCCCCTTCTGTACTCTGAGGGAGTGGTCAAGGGGAAACTGTCCCTTAGCGACCTTGCGGCGATCACGTCGGAGCGTGCGGCCAAGCGGTACGGACTCTACCCGCGCAAAGGCTGCCTGATGCCCGGCGCAGACGCCGATATAGTGATCTTCGACCCCGACGAGGCCTGGAGCGTTCGGGCCGGGGCGCTCAGGATGAACGTGGATTTCTCTCCCTACGAGAACATGGAGCTGACCGGCAGGACCTGGCGGACCATCTCGCGGGGCGAGGTGGTGTATGCGGACGACCGCTTCCTTGGGAAGAAGGGCAGGGGTCGTTTCCTTAAGCGTTGAGCGTGTTGCTTTTCAGCGACCGGTTTTGAGGAGGAATGTAAGGTTATGCACGTGCCGAGCGATATCGAGATTGCACAGGGGGCGGAACTCCGTCCCGTAACGGAGATAGCGAAGAAGCTGGGGATAGGGGAGGACGAGCTGGAGCTCTACGGCCGCTACAAGGCCAAGGTCGGGCCGTCTGCCTGGGAGAGGGTCAAGGACGGGCCGGACGGCAAGCTGATCCTCGTCACGGCGATAACCCCGACTCCCGCCGGGGAGGGCAAGACCACCACGACGGTCGGTCTCGCGGAGGCCCTGACCAGGAGGGGCAAGAGGGCAGCTATGGCCGTCCGCGAGCCGTCGCTGGGCCCCAGCTTCGGGATCAAAGGCGGCGCGGCGGGCGGCGGCTACAGCCAGGTGCTCCCGATGGAGGACATCAACCTGCACTTCACCGGGGACCTGCACGCGATAACGACGGCCCATAACCTGATCTCCGCGATGGTGGACAATCACATGCAGCAGGGCAACGAGCTGAACCTGGACCCGAGGAGGATAGTCTGGCGGCGCGTGATGGACCTGAACGAGAGGGCCCTCCGGAACGTCATAGTCGGCCTCGGCGGCAGGACGAACGGAGTGCCTCGCGAGAGCGGCTTCGACATCACGGTGGCGTCCGAGGTGATGGCGATCCTCTGCCTGTCGACCGACCTGATGGACCTGAAGGCCCGTATCTCCAGGGCGGTGGTGGGCTACACCTACGACGGCAAGGCGGTGACGGTCGGTGACATAGGAGCTGCCGGAGCGGCGACGGTCGTGCTGAAGGATGCGATCAAGCCGAACCTGGTTCAGACCCTCGAGGGGACTCCCGCCTTCATACACGGCGGCCCGTTCGCGAACATCGCCCACGGCTGCAACTCCATCCAGGCTACCCGCCTGGGGCTGAAGCTGTCCGACTACTTCATCACGGAGGCGGGCTTCGGCGCGGACCTGGGAGCGGAGAAATTCCTCGATATCAAGTGCCGCATGGCGGGGCTGAAGCCATCCGCGGTGGTCATAGTCGCGACCGTGCGCGCTCTCAAGATGCACGGCGGCAGGAAGAAGAACGAGCTCGGCCACGAGGACCTCCTCGCGCTCGAGAAGGGCATGACGAACCTCGAGAAGCACATAGAGAACGTCGCCGTGTTCGGCCTGCCGGCGGTGGTCGCGATCAACCGCTTTCCGGGGGACACCGAGGCGGAGCTGGCCCTGGTGGAGAAAAAGTGCAACTCGCTCGGCGCCTCCGTCGCCCTTTCCGAGGTCTGGGCGAAGGGCGGAGAGGGCGGCCTCGACTTGGCCGACAGGGTGATAGAGGCGTGCGAGAAGCCGTCGAACTTCGCCTACCTATACGACGAAAGCCTCTCTCCCAAGGAGAAGATGGACGTAATAGCCAGGAAGGTCTACGGTGCCGACGGCGTCGTCTTCACCGACCAGGCGGAGAAGGACCTCGCCCTGGTGCACGAGCTCGGCAAGGACGACCTACTGGTCTGCATGGCCAAGACCCAGTACTCCCTCTCCGACGACCCGGCGCTGCTTGGACGCCCCTCCGGCTTCAAGATAACCGTGCGCGAGGTCAGGCTGTCGGCGGGGGCGGGCTTCCTGGTGGCTGTGACTGGCGCGATAATGACGATGCCCGGACTGCCGAAGAAACCGGCCGCCCTGTCAATAGACATAGACGCCGACGGGCGGATCTCCGGGCTGTTCTAGGAGGGATGATGACATGACGGCAAAGATACTCGATGGCAGGAAACTGGCCTCGGAGATAAGGTCGGAGATAAAGGACAGGACCATTCTGCTCAAGCAGAGGGGCGTCACCCCCGGCCTGGCGGTGATCCTCGTCGGCGAGGACCCGGCATCCAAGGTCTACGTTGGACAGAAGGAGAAGGGCTGCCTTGAGGCGGGCTTCGCGTCGTTCCTGCACAGATTGCCCGAGTCGACGAGCCAGGAGGAGCTCCTGGCCCTTATAGAGAGGCTGAACAACGACAGCAACGTGCACGGGATCCTGGTGCAGCTTCCTCTGCCGAAGCAGATAGACCCGGACACGGTGCTCGCCGCCATCCTTCCCGAGAAGGACGTGGACGGCTTCCACCCGGTGAACGTAGGCCGCCTGGTGACGGGGCTTCCGGCCTGCGAGCCTTGCACGCCGAAGGGCATAATGCGTCTGCTCAAGAGCACGGGCATCCCCATCGCGGGCAAGGAGGCAGTGATAATCGGACGCAGCAACATAGTCGGCAAGCCGGTCGCGCTTATGCTGCTGGCGGAGAGCGCGACGGTCACCATCTGTCACAGCCGGACGGAGGACCTCGCCGGCCACGCAAGGCGCGCGGATATACTGGTGGCGGCGGTGGGGAGGCCCCGCTTCGTCACCGGCGACATGGTCAAGGAGGGCGCGGTGGTGATCGACGTGGGGATTAACAGGCTGGAGGAGGGGCTTGTCGGTGACGTGGACTACGAGCCGGCTGCCGAGAGGGCGTCCTGGATAACGCCAGTCCCCGGAGGAGTCGGCCCAATGACGATAGCCATGCTGCTCGAGAACACGCTGGAGCAGGCGGAGAAGACGGCCTCGGCCGCTCGATGACTTTATCCGAAGGGGAGGGGAGTAGTGTGGCTTTGCTTGTTGACATGACTCTCGGTCGGTTCACCGACGAACTGGCGGCCGACACGGCCGCGCCGGGGGGCGGGAGCGTCGCGGCCCTGTCGGGTGCCCTCGCGGCGTCGCTGGTCTCGATGGTCTGCCGCCTCACGATAGGCAAGAAGGGCTACGAGGAGTTCGAGGAGGAGGTCAAGGAGGTGCTGGGCGAGTCGGACGGGCTTCGCCGCACCCTTCTCGACGCCATCGACATAGACGCGAAGGCGTTCGAGAAGGTGATGGAGGCTTTCGCCGCCCCCAAGGGGACCGACGATGAGAAGGCCGAGCGGCGCGAACTCATCCAGTCCGCCTTCAAGGGCGCGTGCGAGTCTCCGAGGGACACGGCCATTGGCTGCCTCCAGGTGCTTCGACTGTGCGCCCGAATCGCGGATAAGAGCAACACGAACGCCGCCAGCGACCTCGGCGTCGCCGCCACTGTCGCGCTCGCCGGGCTGGAGGGCGCTGTGATGAACGTCTTCATCAACCTGTCGTCCATAAAGGACGAGGACTACGTGGACGACATGGAGTCGCAGATGGAGACTCTGCACGAGGAAGGGGCTATACTAAAGGCCGGCGTCCTTCGAGTCGTGCCGGGAGACCTATAGGCCGGGGACCGGCTCATGAAGAGGATCCTGATCCTTCACGGCGTCAATTTGGGGATGCTGGGGAGGCGAGACCCGGCCCACTACGGCACCGAGGCCCTGGGCCTTATAGATGAGCGTCTGCGCCGCCTCGGCGCGGAGCTCGGAGCCGAGGTCGAGTCCTTCCAGACGGACTCGGAGGGGGAGATGTGCGCCATGATCCACCGGGCGGTGGAGGACCGGGTGGACGGAGTGGTCATCAACGCCGGCGCTTGGTCTCACTACAGTCTGGCCATCAGGGACGCGCTGGAGATGCTGAAGGTTCCCGTCGTCGAGGTCCACATGTCGAACATCCACGCCAGGGAGGAGTTCAGGAGCACCTCCGTGCTGGCCGGGGTGGTGAAGGGGCAGATCTGCGGATTCGGGGCGGAGAGCTACATGCTCGGCCTCAGGGCCGTCGTGGGTGCCGTCTAGCCTTGAAATGTCCGAAAGGGCGGCATTTTCCGACCGGGGGACTCTCTCCCCCGGTCTTTCGTTAAAAAC
>JAAYLU010000027.1 GCA_012521675.1 Synergistaceae bacterium
GGCGACGAAGTTCTGTATCTCGCGCGCCCTGTCTCCGAGGACCCTGACCTCCTTCGCTGACTCCTCGGCGTTGACCGCTGCCTTCTTGGTGCTAGCCACGGCCCTTCCTATGGCCTTCACTCCGTCCTCTCCGGCCGTGCGGGCCTGGTCGACCTCTGCCGCCATGTCGGTGCTCTTCTGCGCGGATGACTGTGCGCCGCTTGCCACCTCCTCGACCGATGCGGTTATCTCCTCGGTTGCTGCGGCCAAATTCTCCATCTGGGACGATACGTCGTCTGCGCCCGCGCGGGACTCCTCGACCCCGGCGTTGGCCTCCTGCGCCAGGGCGGAGAACTCCTCCGCGGTCTCGCCGAGCCTATTCGCATCTCCCAGGATGTTCATGATAAACTCGCTCATCGCCCTCTCGATTGCGATGGTGCACTCCACCATCTCGGCTATCTCGTTCTTCCTGTAGTTCGTCAGCCAGGCCTTGGATGAGTCGAAGGTCACGTCCAGTTCGGCTATCTTGCGAAGGATGTCCATGACAGCACTCAGAGGCCGAACTATCGCCCTCTCGGTGAGGTACCCTGTCATGAGGCCGATCAGAATTGCTGCAATTGCTGTAATCAGAAGCAAACGCAAGGCCGCGCCTATGTGCCTCTCGCTCTCCTCGTTGGCCTCCGCGGCGGACTTTACGCAGTAGGCGGATAGGTCCACCAAGCCGTCGTTAAAGGCGTCCAGAGGCGCCTCGGCCGTCTCTACGTAGAGCCTGTACGCCTCCTCGTCGCGGTTCTGCTTCAGCAGCTTCATCACCTCGTCCGTGGCCCGACGATACTCGGCGAGATGGGAGTTGGTCTCCGCCAGCCGCTTGGACTCGTACTCGTCCAGATCCGCGTCGGCGTAGTTCTTCAGGTTTTCGTTGTTCAAAATCCTACGCCTCTCGATATCCTGCATGAGGGCATTATCCTCTGCCTCGTCCTGGGTGAGCATCATGAACAGCAGGTTACCCCGTATGACGTTGACGTTGGCCCTTGCGTCGTTCATCCACTGGATGGGGAGCAGCCCTCTCTCGTACATCATCCCCAGGTCCTCCCCGGCTGCGATCAGGCGCGTGTAGCCCACCCACGAGGCGATCGCGGTGAAAAGACAGAGCAGAATAGTGAGGAAGACTAGGCGCTTCCTGATTGTGAGGTTTCGATAAAAACTCATCATGCTGTATCACTCCTTGTATGGTTTTCTCCGTTGTCAAAAAGCATTACCGGAATAAGCAGTCCTTGACATGCGATAATGACCGTCGAAGTCAAAGAGGCTGCCGTCCGTAGGGCAAGACTGTGCGGATAGGGTGCCGCCAGCGCGGGCAACGCCCACCGTGAAACCGTTGCCGCGGTATTATATATGAGGGGGAAAACTTGATCAAGGAAAAAATATGACAAGAAAAGAATTGTGAGGGAATGTGATGGCGCGGCGGCGGACGCCTAAAAGCTGTTGACCTCGTTGAGGGCCTTTATCTCCTCCATGACGAGGTCGCGTATATGATCGTCCATCGCCTGTTTCTGGGGGGCGAAACGGCGCTTGAGGTTGTCGCTCAGGGCTTCTTCGAGGCTTTTTTCCAGGGACGCGATCCGTCTGTCGCTCATCAGCAGGGAGGCGACCATGGGAGGGAGGTTTATCCTCTCCGAGATCTCCTTGAGCTGATCCCTGCTGTAGCGCAGCAACACCCAGCCGGCGGTCGCGCCGAGCAGGGCGCCGGTGAACAGGCCGATCGGGCCCGTCGTGATGAGGGCCGCGCCGGATCCACCGCAGAGCATGGCGGCTCCGGCGGCTAGGAAGCTGCCCACCGCCGTTCCGATGACGTCGAGCATTCCGTCGGCGGCGGGGGTCCTGACCCGAAGCAGAGGCTCGGCAAGCTGCTCGGGGAAGGCTATCTTCACCTCGTTCCACGGGAATGCGATGCCGTGTGAGGTGAACCATTCGGTCATAAGCCCTTTGACCTCCTCCTGCAGCACATCGAGGAAGTGGTCTACGACGTGGGCCAGGTGCGCCCGGGCTACCGGCTCGGCCGACGTGGTCCTCTGGTCGACTCGGATCTGAAGCGCCGCGAGAGAGCCTCCCAGCTCGCGAAACTCCATCAGCAGCGGCACTATCTCCCCCCGGAAGAAGATGTCGATGGTCACGGACGCGAGGCGTCTCTCCACGTGCTTGAGGATTTTTGCCGTCAGGGCGCTGAGCTTGACATCTATGAAACTCTGCAGTTCGCTCTGCAGGGCGTTGCGGGCTGCGGTGAAGCGCTCCTTGAGCGCGGGCAGCAACGATATGCCCAGCGCGATCACCGCGTAGGGGCGGTCGCTGCGCACGATGGAGTCCTGTTCGCGGGGGGGGATCTCCGAGTTTAGCACCTCCTTGACGAAGGGCCACTGGCTGCTTCCTCCGGCGAGGATTATCACGGATATGCGCTCGCGGTCGATTTTTCCGCTTCGGAGGCCGAGCAGGAGCCTGCTTCTGAACCAGTCGAACAGGTCTATCTCCCTGCCGGGGAGGGGCGCGTCCCCCTCCTGTGCCAGAAAGTTGTAGGGCGAGGAGTGCCCCCGTCCGCGGAGATCCGGGACTACTCCCTTGGAATGCCGAATGAAGGTCCTTGAGGGGCAGTACTGAGCACCTCTGCGGAGGAACTCGCTCCAGGTCATGTTCTCGATCTTGCCGTATTCGACGAACCTCTTGGAGATCTTCTCGCTTCTGTCGCGAGTCATGGAGCGGGAGAAAAACTCCTTCAGCTCGCGGCAGAGGTTGGTCAGCACGTAGTAGGAGGTCCCCCGCGACTCCAGTTCAGACTCCAGCGACGGGTTCTGGTCGCAGAGCCACTGGAAGAAGAGGTCGTCGAACAGGCGTCCGCCGAGCAGCATGTCCCCCCAGGAGTGGACGACCCGACCCCGCTCCAGAAAGGCGAAGTCGCAGGTACCGCCTCCGAAGTCCACGACCAGTACCCCGCCCAGGGCCGCGTCCACCGAGATGTCGCGCTGTTTCATGTGGTAGAGGAGCGCTCCCTTGGGCTCGTCCACGAGGTGGAGCACGCCGAATCCCGCTATCTCCCCAGTCTGCTGCAGGGCAGCGCGAAACTGGGCGCTCGCCTCGCTCGGGACCCCGAAGAGTACGCGGCGTCTGAGCGGATCCAGGTCTATCCGCTGTTTTCTTGCCTCGGAGAGCAGGGCCACAAGGAAGTCGACCGCGGCCGTCCTTGCCTCCTCGGAGCGGGCCAGGTCCGCCTTGAAGTTGGTCACCAACCTGTAGGAGCTGCGCTCCCTGGTGGTGGACTCGCCGAACTCGTCGAGGGCCGTCTGTCCGATGAGCGGAATCCGGCCCTTGCGGTAGAGGATGGCGGACGGGATTCCGTCCCTGCCGTCTCCGAAGTCGATGCTTATCGGGGAGGGGTCGTGCGCGGGGCATTTGGATAAGTAGGTTTTGGTGGTACCGAAATCCACTCCCAGCACAGAGAGACCGTTCATCTACGCCTCACCTTTCGAACAAGCCCCTTGGCCAAAAGGCGACCATCTTTGAACAGCGGGTTTCTCTCGACTCGGACCGCGTCGCCCGGGTCGATCGCGCCGAATGTCGCGTACTCCTCCGCCGAGTCCTCGTTCCAGATGAATACGGAGGCCGGGCTCTTGCCGGAGAAGCCGAAGTTCCTCACCGCGGTCGCCAGCTCCGCGACGCCCGCGGGCAGGTCGTCCTTCGGGGTTTCTTCAAGCGAGAGTATGATGGAGGCGAGCAGGGAGACGGCCTCGTCGTCACCGCTCCTGAAGGGGGCGGACTGAGACGCGGCCAGGAGAGCGACGCGCGACGCGCCCTCCGCCCAGGCCTCGAAGGTCCTTCTAGCGGACTCTTCGTGCTGCCTTCTGTCGAAGTGGACCTCGCGCCTCCCCAGGAACAACAGCAAAAGAGCGAGCAGGGGGGCGAGCAGCAGTGCCGTGAAAGAGCCCTTGTCGGAGCGCAGCCGTCCCCAGCCCGCGCGGAAGGGGCGACCGCCCAGCAGTTTGACGACCTCTCCCGCCGCGGACAGGCCCAGCAGGGCGGAGAGAGACAGGAGCAGGGCGCGACTGTTGGCTAGGCCCAGTGTCAGCGCCACTCCCAGCATGGCGCCGCCGGGGGCGCCTATGAAGACGCCGGAGGGGCGGTTGTCGAGCATGAACCACGTCACGAACGGCATCAGGGCCATCCCGGCGAGGGCGCCGAGGGCCGCGCCGGTCGCGATTCTGACGGGAGGGACCTCTGACTTGGTCTCCGGTGCGGGGAGGACGAGGGGAGGGAGGCGTTCCTCCATGCGCAGCAGCATGATTGATCGGCGGGCGGCCGGCAAGGGCTCGTCCAAGGCCTTGTCCAGCAGGGAGGGAAGGAGTATCTCCGAGGCGGCCGCCTCTGCCTTTCGGACGGCGACCTCCACTTCGCTCGCGCACGGGACCTCTCCGAGCGGAAGGTGGGAGAAGTAGACGCGCATGCCCATGTCCACCGCGCGTCGCCTGCATTCCTCTTCCTTTTTAAGTGTGATGACGGGCGTCCTTCTCCTGATGCCCATTCCGCACCCCCCGCTGAAAACTACGTCGCTTAATGAGTCTCCTTCTTCACTTTGTCGATTATGCGCACAGCCTCCTCGGTCGCGAACCTTGTGAAATCCGCGCACCTGTCTCGAAGCCCCTTCTCCTCGAAGACGGCCATCCCCTCCGGGGTGCCGAGATCGCATCCGAGCAGCAGATGACAGTCGCGAGCTCCGAACTTGGCCTCGAAGGCCTCTACCAGGCAGCGAGTGGCACTCCTTGCAGTGTCAGGCGAGTCGCCCGGCTTCCTTCGCCCGAACGCCAGCCCGATCGCGAGCACGGCGCCGGTCAGAGCGCCGCAGGCACCGCATGTCCTGCCCATACCTCCGCACAGTCCGGTGGCTATCCTCGGCATGAGGTCCGATTCGATCCCCTGTACTCCGGCCAGGGCCATCAGGGAGCTCTCGGCGCAGCCAAGGCCGGACAGGAACATGCGAACCGCATCTTCGCCCACCTCGGGCGCCGACGCGGGTTTAAACGTAGTGTCGTCCATCTCTACCTCCCGTACCGAAGCGTGTGTATGACGCTTTTGTTTCAGAACAATAGCATGAATCGACACGCCCCGCAAGAATCGCCTACTTGAAGAACGGGATCAAAGTGCGCTTTTCGCTGATCCACTGGATGGCCAGAGAGTCGGTCCAGGATTTTGAAGGGTTCAGTACAAGGTCCAGCGCGACCGCGAGGATGACTATTCCGACGCAGATAAGCACGGTTAAAACCAGAAGGCGTATCTGCCTGACCAGGGTCGAATCTCTCTCTCTCTTCTTCGACTTGCCCTTTCCTTCGGTCATGATGCTCATCTCCCTTTACGCGCCTCATATCTCGCGCGTAGTAAAAAAGGAGAGGCGCACCGCGCGTCTCTCCTTCGTGCCTTTCACCCTTTGTCCCGTCCTCAGACCTTGAACTGGCCGAGCTTGCTCTCCATCTCCTCCATGCCCTCCAGCAATGTTCCCGCCTGCGCCGTCACCGACTCGAAAGCCTGCCGGGCATCCCTCGCGGCCCTGTTGATGCCCTCTATGCTCGCGACTATGTCGGACGTCCCCTGGGAGATGCTGTTCACAGCCTCCACCATCTCTATGTTGGACAAAGACTGGTTTCGCGCCAAGTCGGACACGGTGTTCAGCTCCTTGTCCATCGACTCGAGCTCGTCCATGCTGGCCTTGAGCGTCTTTTGAAGCAGCTCGGTCTTCTCCACCACCGAGTGGAGTGTCTCCTCCTCCTCCTCCGTGGCCTTGATCGACTCTCCGGCATACCCTGAGAGGGACTCCATCAGGCTGGAGATCTGCATGGCGGCCCTGTTGGATTCCTCGGCCAGCTTGCGCACCTCGTCGGCTACCACTGCGAAGCCTCGCCCGGCCTCGCCCGCCCGGGCGGCCTCGATGGCGGCGTTCAGAGCAAGCAGGTTGGTCTGGTCGGCGAAGCCGGTGATGGCGCCGACGAACCCGGCTATGGAGTCCACCGCCTCGGCGAGGGCGGACATCTTGGCCCTGTTCTCCTTGGAGAGGGCGCTGACTGTGTTTATGTCGGTCACCGTCTCCTCCATCCTCTGAGCCACTTCTTTTGTGAACTCGAAAGTCTTGGCCGACGACTCCACGCACTCCCCGGCAGCCTTGGCCATCGCCAGCGCCGTGGCGGCCATCTCGCTGATGGCTGCGTTGGTCTGCTCGACGGAGGCCGCGTTGGACTCCGACAGGGCGACTATCTGCTGCACGGCCTCGGCGACCTGCTCGATGGAGTCCATGGACTCCTCCGAGAGGTTCGACATGGTGCGCGTCTCGTCCCCGACTCCCCGTGCGATGCCGATAACGTCCTTTACCAAGGTCGCCAGCTTCTCTATGAACTGGTTCATTGATGCGCCCAGGTGGCCGACCTCGTCCTCTGTCCTAGTCTCTATGCTGACCGTCAGGTCGCCCTCCCCCTCGCCAAGGTCGCGGACGACGTCCGTCATCTTCCTGAGGGGCGCGACCACCCTCAGCAGCATGATAACGGTGAGAATCATGACCACGACGGCGATCGCGAACGCCATAAGGGATATCCGCCGGCCTATGGCCTTCTGCGAGGCGTCCGCCTCCTTGGAGAAGGATTCGATCAGTTCGTCCCTGGTCCTCTCGCTGGCCTTGGTGAGCTCCGCGAGGTAGGTGGTATCAAGCCCGACCTCGACCGATCCTATTTTCTTGCCGGCGCGCATGATGTCTGCCGTGAACGGCCTTGTCAGCTCGTTCTCCAGCTTCTCCCCGGCCATGGGGGAGTCGCTGTCGTCGTAGATGACGGCGTACGCCACGTTCGGCACGGTGAGCATGTCCGCGGCGTAGTCCCTGAGAGATTCCTCGTTGAAGTCCCAGAGGGGCGTCGCCGAGATCGAGGCGAGGTAGCCCGACATCGCCTCTCCGTAGCCTTGAGCGCTGCGCTCGTCGTTGGCATTCTTGTTCTCGATGTCGTCGTTGAGCATCTTCACCGCGACCTCTTCTACCGAGCAGGACATGGTGAACACCCCCCGTTGCGCCAGGAAAGCCAGAGAACCGGCCAGCACCACCAAGCCTGCCGCGATAAGCAAGCCGAGCTTTGCGACTATGCTTTTTGACATGTGAATTACCTCCTCAACAGTGGTCGAATTGAATTCAATCATAGACAACGATCGACCTACGCCAAGTCGTCCCCTTGAAAGAGGCGTACAGCAATCAAGTCGCGCGTCGCGAAAAGAAAGGTGTTTTCCTCATCATATTCATTATTTCTTGTTCGATATATATAGGATACAACTAAATCTTCGCCATAGCAACCTTTGCAGGTCAAGAAGAAAAAAGGAATTGACATCCCGCAATTTACCGTATAAGATAGTAATCAATTACTATCTTTGGAGAGAGGGGAATGGTTATGGCCAAGGGAAGAGGACTGCCCGCGGAGGAGCGGAGGGCTATGATAGTGGATGCCGTGCTGGAGCTGTCGTCTGAGCGAGACCCGGCGGAGATCACTACTGCGGCGATAGCGGAGCGCGTGGGGGTGACCCAGGGGGCGCTCTTCAGGCATTTCCCCAACAAGGAGTCGGTGTGGAGCGCGGCGCTGGAGAGGGTGGCCGGCATGATGCTGTCCGCTGTCGAGGGAAGCGTGAAGCGGACCGCATCGCCGCTTGAGGGGCTGGAGGCGGCTTTCTTTGCCACGGTTCGATTCGCGACTTCGCACCCGGGTGCGCCGCGCCTGCTGCTGAGCGAGCTGAGGCGCGGCGGCGAGGGGGAGGCGTCTCTTGTGGCTCGCTCGATGATGTTGCGCTACACGGGTTTGCTTAGGGAGCTGATAGACGAGGGCCTGGAGCGGGGGGAGATCCGCTCGGACGTTCAGCCGGACGCTGTGGCTCACTTCCTGGTCGGTGCAGTGCAGGGGCTTGCCATACAGTCGCTTATAGGCGGGGACGTGGGGATGGCGGTGCGCAACGCGCCAGGGGCCTTCGAGATATTTAGAAGAGGGGTGGAGGTGAGATCATGAGAGCAGGCTCGGTTAAGGGGAGGACTCTGCTGCTCGCGTTCTTCGCGGCGGGACTCGTGGGGCTTCTGGCATACGTGATGGCAAATTCCGGGCCTCTTGCGCGCTTCCCTGTGACGGTGCAGGAGGTCGGCATCGGCACCGTGTCGCCGGCCCTGTACGGCATAGGCGTGGTGGAGGCTCGTTCGATCCACAAGATCGGCGCGTCGTCCACGGGCAGGCTTACGATGCTCGAGGTTCAGCCGGGAGACCTGGTCACGGCGGGGCAGCTCCTGGGCGAGATCTCGCCGATCGATCTGGACGACAGGATAGAGGCCCAGCGCTCTTCGGTGAGGAGGTTGGAGTCCCTGGTGTCGGCGGCCGGGGCAAGGGTGGAGGAGACCGCTGCAAGGAAGAAGTACGCCGAGGCCCAGTCCACCAGGTATGACAACCTCCTTAAGTCCGACGCGGTCAGCGTTGAGGCGGCTGACGCCAAGAGGCAGGAGCGCCAGGTGACGGCGGCGGCGTGGGCATCGGCGAGGTCGGACGCGGAGGCCGCCCGTTCTGAGCTTACACGGGCGAAGGCGGAGCTTGACGGGATGCAGGCAAGGCGGGAGGATCTCAAGGTTTTCTCCCCGGTGGACGGGCTTGTGGCCGCTCGCGATGCCGAGCCGGGCGACGTGGTGGCCGCGGGACAGGCGTTCCTGCGGGTTGCGGACCTTGCGGAGCTGCGCGTGTCGGCCAGGTTCGACCAGTCCGGCGCGGAGGGGCTGGAGGCGGGGCTGCCCGCGGAGATCGTGGTGCGCTCGCGGCCCGGGGAGGTCTTCGCCGGGCGGATGCTGAGAGTAGAGCCGATGGCGGACTCGGTTACGGAGGAGATAACCGCCAAGGTGGTGTTCGAGGCCCTTCCGCCTTCTTTACCTCCTCTAGGCGAGCTGGCGGAGGTCACTGTGCACCTGCCCGAGTCGCCGGAGGGGCCGGTTGTCCCGGACGCGGCGCTGCGTCTTCACGAGGGCCGGCTGGGCGTATGGATTATGGCCGACGGATCGGTATCGTTCAGGCCGGTGTCGGCGGGCAGGCGCGACCTGGACGGCAGAGTTCGCGTCCTTGAGGGGCTGGAGCCCGGCGAGCGCGTGGTGGTCTACAGCGCCAGGGCTCTGAAGCCGGGAAGCAGGGTGAAGGCAACGGAGGGGTGGGAAAGATGATCAGCCTGGCCGGCAGGGACATACTGCACGGATGGGGAAAGTTCGTGCTCACCAGCGTGGGGCTCGGTCTGCTCATCGGGGTGACCCTGACTATGGGCGGGGTCTACCGCGGGATGGTGGACGACGCCAGGGTCCTGCTGGACAACAGCGGCGCCGACCTGTGGATAGTGCAGAAGGACACTCTCGGCCCCTACGCGGAACCGTCCAGCATCTACGACGATCTGCTGCGCAGCGTGCTGACCGTGCCGGGGGTGGAGAGAGCCGCCAACGTCACCTACCTGACCACCCAGGTGAGGCGCGGCGACGAGGACACGAGGGTGATGGTCGCGGGGATCGACCCGCACGACCCGGCCGCGCCCGGTCGTCCCGGGTACCTGGTCGCGGGGCGGCACATTTCGCGCGGGCACTACGAGGCTGTCGCCGACGAGGCGTCCGGCTTCCGCCTCGGGGACGAGATACGCATCCGCAGGAACCTTTACAGGGTTGTGGGGATCACGAGGCGCATGGTCTCATCCGGGGGGGACCCGATGGTCTTCATACCGCTGAAAGACGCACAGGAAGCCCAGTTCATGAAGGACAACGACGCCATCCTTCAGCAGAGGAGGCGGACCGAGGCGAACCCGGCGTTCAACGGGCCGGGCTCGCTGGAGGGCGTGATAGCCTCGCAGAGCGCCAATCCCTACGTGAACGCGGTGCTCGCGAGAGTCCGGCCGGGGACCGATCCGGAGGTTGCAGCGTCGCACATCCGCAGGTGGCTGCGACACGAGGTCTACACCAGGGAGCAGATGGAGGATATTATGCTGGGCAAGCTGATCGCCACGTCGTCAAAGCAGATCGCGATGCTGCTGGTGATTCTTGCGGTGGTCAGCGCGGCGATCGTCGCGTTCATCATCTACACTCTCACCCTCGGCAAGATCCGCGAGATAGCGGTGCTCAAGCTGATCGGCACCAGGAACCGCACGATAATCGGGATGATCCTGCAGCAGGCGCTGGCGCTCGGCGCCTTGGGTTTCGCGATAGGGGAGATCTCGGCCACCTTCTGGGGACCGGCCTTTCCGAAGTACGTGCTGCTGGAGCCGAGGGACGCCTTGACCGGCTTTGTATCGGTGATGGCTATGTGCTCCTTCGCCAGCCTGATCGCGATACGTGTCGCGGTGGGCGTCGACCCGGCGGAGGCCATAGGGTAGCGGCCATGGGAAGGCTCGACGGAATAAGGATAGAGGGGCTGAGGAAGCGCTACGGCGCGGGGGACACGGCGGTGGACGCTCTCAAGGGTGTGGACATGGAGGTGGCGCCGGGAGAGGTGGTGGGGCTGATCGGGCCGTCCGGCTCGGGCAAGAGCACCCTGCTGAAGTGCCTGGGAGCGGTGATAGAGCCGACGGGGGGCAGGATGACCCTCGACGGGACGCCGATCTACGACGACGGGTGGAAGATCCGCGACCTGAGTGCGCTCAGGAGGGACAGCATAGGGTTCGTCTTCCAGGCGCCCTACCTGATCCCGTTCTTGAACGCTTTGGACAATGTGGCCCTGGTCCCGATGCTGGCCGGGTATTCCGACGGCGACTCCCGCAGGAGGGCCGCGGAGCTGCTGGAGGCGCTGGGCGTCTCGCACAGGGCTGAGGCGATGCCGTCGCAACTGTCGGGGGGCGAGCAGCAGAGGGTGGCGATAGCAAGGGCGCTGGCCAACAGGCCGCCGGTGATACTGGCGGACGAACCCACCGCGCCTCTAGACAGCGAGCGAGCTCTGTCGGTGATCGGCATTCTGAACTCGATGGCGCGCCAGTACGAGACGGCGGTGATAGTGGTCACCCACGACGAGAAGATCATCCCGACCTTCCGCAGGATCTACAGGATCCGCGACGGGAGGACGGTTGAGGAGGCCGGCGAGGGGAGGCCGGTTCAGAGCGCAGACATAGCGAGCCAGGAGTGACAAAAGTTGCCGGGCGGTGGATGACGATTTCCTGCCATCCCGAGGAACCCGCCTCCAACCCGAGATCCCTCGCGTTCGCTCGGGCGGCATGTTTCTGGCCGCCTTCCCCAGCGCTCGGGATGATAGCGAAATCCCTACCTCTCCACTATCCTCCTGCAGGCGTCTCTGAGGCACTCGCTTAGGGTGGGGTGGGAGTGGACGGCGTTGGCTACGTCGTCGGCGGTCATGCGTTTTGCCACCGCCAGTGTCGCCTCTCCCAGCACCGACGCGGCCTCGGGGCCCATGATGTGGATTCCGAGCAGCACTCTGTCCTCGGCGCGGGCTACCACCTTGACGAAGCCGTCGCCTGCGCCCATGGCCAGCGCCATGCCGTTGGCGGCGAAGTAGGCCCTGGCGGTGACTATCTCCAGGCCTCGCGCCTTTGCCTCCTCCTCGGTGAGGCCGACTGTGCCTATCTCGGGGTCGATGAATACGCAGGCGGGGACGGCATCCGGGTCTACCCGGTAGACGCCGCCCGTCATGTCCTCTACCGCGGCCTGGGCGTGGTACTCGGCCAGGTGGGCCAGCATGGCGCCGCCGGTGCAGTCGCCTATGGCCCAGACTCCGTCGACGGAGGTCCTCATGGCCTCGTCGACCGCAATCGCGCCCCTCTCGACGCGGACGGGGCTGTCCTCCAGGCCGAAGCCGTCTAGTATGGGGGTCATGCTGGACGCGACGAGCAGCCGGTCGCACCTCTCCTCGAAGGGCTCGTCCTTCGTGGTCCCTCGGATCAGAAGGCCGTCGCCGTCGGGGATCGCCTCGGAGAGCCTGACGTAGTCGCTCATGGGCACGCCGCGCTTTTTAAGCGTCTGGATGACCTTCTTCTTCAGGTCGTTGTCCAGCCGCCTTAGCACCTGGTCGGAGTGCTTTAGCAGGATGACTCTTTTGCCCAGCTCCTGCAGCATCATGAGCATCTCGATCGCTATGACGCCCGCGCCAAGCACCGCGACAACGCCGACGTCTCTGTTGCGCTCCGGATCCCATAGCTGCGGGTCGACTATCGCGTGGTCGCCGGTGAGGACCTGCGGCAGGTCGTTGCCCTGGAAGCCCGGCACCACGGACCTGGCGCCGGTGGCGAGAAGCAGTCTCTTTGCGGTTATCTCCTCCTCGCTGTCGTCGGACCGAACGGTGATCTTTTTCTCGCCCTCCCACCGGGTCACCAGGGCGGCGCCCCGATATGTCTTGACCTTGGCCATGCGAAGCTCGGTGGCCGATCCCTGGCGCAGCTTGCCGACGACGGACTCCAGCCGCTCCCACAGGCCCGCTCGCTCGCCCCTGCCGCCGATTATGTGCGAGTAGAGAGCCTTGGTCGGGATGCATCCCCGGTTGAGGCAGACTCCGCCCAGCCGATCCTTCTCTATCAGCGCTACTCTCATCCCCCTGCGCGACGCGAGGGCGGCCGCCCTCATGCCGCCGGGGCCCCCGCCTATGACTGCCAGATCGTACATGTTCAATCTCCTTCCCATGATAAAAAAGGGGGGCGAGAGGCCCCCCCTGGTGCATCGAACCGTGGAGCGGGCCTAATCCTCGAACTGCCAGGTGAGGATCGGGTTTCTGGCTGCCGTGGTCTCGTCCGGGCGGGATACGGGCGCGTTGAGCGGCATCTGGTGGAAGGGTTCCGCCCCCTCTGCCCTGGCCTTCGCCACTATCTGCTCCATCGCCTCGGCGAACCGGTCGAGCGTCTCCTGAGACTCGGTCTCCGTCGGCTCCACCATGAGAGCCTCCGGGACTATCAGGGGGAAGTAGACGGTCGGCGGGTGATATCCCGCGTCTATCAGGGCCTTTGCGACGTCGAGGCTGCTGACCCCGGTCTCCTGCTTCAGCGGGCCGCCGTTGAGCACGAACTCGTGCATGCAGTAGTCCTTGTGGGCCAGTGGGTAGAGGTGCGCCAGCTTAGCCGCAAGGTAGTTGGCGTTGAGCACCGCTGTCTCCGACGCATCCTTCAGTCCTTCCGCGCCCATGGTCATTATGTAGGTGTAGGCGCGCACGAGGACTCCGAAGTTTCCGAAGAAGCTGCGCACCCTTCCTATGGTCAGAGGATGCTTCTCCCTGCCCTCGAGCAGGTACTCGTCCATCTCCTCGTCGTGAGCTATCACGGGTGTCGGCAGGAAGGGGACGAGCACGTCCTTGACTCCTACCGCACCGGAGCCCGGGCCGCCGCCGCCGTGCGGCGTGCTGAAGGTCTTGTGCAGGTTGAGGTGCAGCACGTCGAAGCCCATGTCGCCGGGGCGGGCCTTGCCCATGATTGCGTTCAGGTTGGCGCCGTCGTAGTAGACGAGGCCCCCCGCCTCGTGGACCGTCTCCGTCAGCCCCAGTATGTTGCGCTCGAAGACACCGAGCGTGTTCGGGTTGGTCAGCATCAGGGCCGCGACCTTGTCGTCCATCATGGACTTGAGCGCGTCCAGATCGACCATGCCCTGGTCGTCCGAGGGCACCTCGACCGTTTCGAAGCCGGTCACGGTGGCGGACGCCGGGTTGGTACCGTGGGCCGCGTCAGGGACTACCACCTTGACCCTGTCGTGGTCGCCGCGGCTCTCGTGCCAGGCCTTGATCATCATCAGCCCGGTCTGTTCCCCGTGGGCGCCGGCCGCGGGCTGAAGGGTGAACGTGTCCATGCCTGTTATCTCGGAAAGCATCACGCCGAGATCGTACATCAGCTGCAGCGCCCCCTGGACGGTCTCGATCGGCTGCAGCGGGTGTATGCGCGTGAAGCCGGTCATACGCGCAGCCAGCTCGTTCACCTTGGGGTTGTATTTCATAGTGCATGATCCGAGGGGGTAGAAGCCCTCGTCCACCGAGTAGTTCATCCTGGAGAGGCCGGTGAAGTGGCGCACCACGTCGATCTCGGCCATCTCGGGAAGCCTCGGGGCCTCCGACCGCGCGCGCCCCTTGAGAGCGGAGGCGCAGTCTACCTCGGGCACGTCGAGCTTCGGTAGGGCGTAACCCACTCTGCCGGGTCTGCTCGTCTCGAAAAGGGTCTCCATAGTCCGCTTCATTCCTCGTCACCTCCCGCCACCGATACCATGTAGTCGATCTCGTCGCTGGTGCGGCTCTCGGTCACCGCGAGCAACCAGGCGTTTTTCAGCTCCGGGTGGAGCTCGCCAAGGTCCAATCCTCCGACGACGCCGGCGTCCAGCAACCTCTCGTTGAGGGTCGCAGGCGGCTCGTCGCAGATCAGCACCGTCTCACGAAACACGGGAGCGTCCGGGAAGGCCCGGCGGAACTTGCCGGTCTTCTCCAGCTGATCGACCGCATAGGCGGTCTTGGCGATTATCTGCTCTCCGGCCTCGCGCAGGCCCTTCGGCCCCATCAGAGACAGGTAGACGGAGGCCGCGACTATGCAGAGGTTCTGGTTGGAACAGATGTTGGAGGTCGCCTTCTCCCTGCGGATGTGCTGCTCGCGCGCCTGCAGGGTGAGCACGAAGGTGCGCCTGCCCTGGCTGTCCGTGGTCTGGCCGCAGATTCTGCCCGGCATGCGCCGCATCAGGGGCTTGTTGACGGCGAAGAAGCCGAACGCGGGCCCCCCGAAGTTCATCGGGTTGCCGACCGTCTGGCCGTCCCCTACGACTATGTCCGCGCCGAGCTTGCCCGGGGCCTCTATCGTGCCGAGGGCGAGCAGGTCGGTACAGGCTATCAGCAGGCCGCCCGCCTTGTGAAGAGAGTCGGCCAGCGGCTTTATGTCCTCCAGGACGCCGAAGAAGTTGGGCGTCTGCACCACCAGGGCAGCGACATCTCCGGCCGCGAGCGATTTCTCCAGCTCCGCTGCGTCGATCGCGCCCTTTTTGTGAGCCAGCTCGACATACTCCAGCTTCCTGCTCCAGCAGTATGTGCGCAATGTCTCCCTCGTCTGGGGATGAACGTTGTCGCCGCACAGCACCTTGCGCTTCTTCGTCGCGACGGATGCCACCACCGCGGCCTCGGCGGCCGCAGTTGCCCCGTCGTACATGGACGCGTTGGCTATCTCCATCCCGGTCAGCTCACAGACCATGGTCTGGTACTGGAAGATGGCCTGCAGGGTTCCCTGCGCCACCTCCGGCTGATAGGGGGTATAGCTGGTGGTGAACTCCCCTCGCGAGATCAGGCTGTCCACCGCGGAGGGGATGAAATGGTCATACACGCCCGCACCCAGGAAGCAGATAGCGTCGTCCATCGTCAGGTTCCAGGCGGCGAGGCTACGCAGATCGTTGATTATCTCCATCTCTGACATGGGACCCGGCAGGTCGGAGGGGGTCTTCTGGCGGACCTGCGACGGAATGCCCGAGAAGAGCTCTTCGACGCTCGCGGCGCCGATGGTCTGAAGCATCCGGCGCCTGTCGTCGTCCGTCGTCGGTATGTAGCGATTCATGTCCTTTCTCCCTTCTAAGATCCTTCCGCTTCCAGCTCCTCGAGCAGTTTAGCGTAGGCCGCCGCGTCCAGCAGCTTGTCCGCTTCGGACGGGTCGGCAACCTCAAGCTTGGCCAGCCAGTTGGCGTAGGCGTCCTGGTTGACGAGCTCCGGTGCTCCGTCAAGCTCCTCGTTGACCTCGGCCACCTTGCCGGACACGGGGCTGAAGACGTCGTTGGCGCCCTTGACCGATTCGATGACTATGAAGTCGTCCCCGGCCGCCACCTCGTCGCCGACCTCGGGCAGCTCGACGTAGACCACGTCGCCCATCGCGTTCTGGGCGTAGTCAGTGACTCCGACCGTTCCTATGTTGCCCTCGATCTTGATCCACTCGTGATCCTTGGTATAGCGAAGATCCTCCGGTATTTTCGACATTACTCATCGACCTCCCTGGTTATCGTTTTTTACGGGCCGAGGCCCTATTTTCCCCTGGCATAGTAGGGGCGCTTGATGACGACGGCCTTTTTGAGCTTGCCGCGAATGTCTATCCACAGGTTTTCTCCCTCGGCCGGCGCCGGCATCTCGACATAGCAGGACGCGATGTTGGCGTCAAGCGACGGGGCGTAGCCTCCGGACGTAACGTGGCCTATTACGCGGCCGGACTCGTCGGCGACCGGCATGTCCTGCCTGGGCACTCCCTTGTCCAGGAGCCTCGTAGGCACTACTCGGTGCTTGAGGCCCTCGTCCTTCTGACGCTTGAGCGAGTCGCGCCCTATGAAGCCGCCCGGTTTGTCCAGCTTGACGAAGAAGCCGTACCCGGCCTCCAGCGGGCCGATCTTGTCGGTGAACTCGTGACCATACAGGGGCAGACCTGCCTCGAATCGCAGACTGTCGCGAGCCCCCAGTCCGATGGGGATCAGCCCGTGCCCCTCGCCGGCCTTCATCACGACGTCCCAGATATCGGCACCCTTGTCCCAGTCGACGTAGATCTCGAATCCGTCCTCGCCCGTGTAGCCGGTCCTGCTGACTATCGCGGGAATTCCGCCGACCGACACTCCGTCGATGAAGTAAAAGAGCTTCAGCGACGCCGGGTCGAAATCGGCGATCTTCGCCATGATGGCCTCCGCCTCCGGGCCCTGCAGCGCGACCTCGGCGGTGCGGGGCGAGATGTCCTCCATGGAGACGCCGTCCGCGGGCAGGTGCGACTTGAGCCACTCCAGGTCCTTCGCGGTGTTGGCCGCGTTCACCACCAGCAGGTGCTTCGTCCGGGAGTAGCGGTAGACAAGCAGATCGTCCACCACGCCGCCGGACTCGTTGCACATGATGTTGTACTGTATCTGGTTGTCGTTCATGGCCGCGACATCGTTGGACAGCAGCGAGGAGAGCCATTCCTCCGCGCGCGGGCCCTCGACGATGACCTCCCCCATGTGGGAGACGTCGAACAGGCCGGCCTTCGACCTCACGTTCAGGTGCTCCGTCTTTATACCGGCGGACTCGTACTGCACCGGCAGCTCCCAGCCGCCGTAGTCCACCATCCTGCCTCCCGCTGCGACGTGCCTCTCGTACATCGGAGTTCTCTTCATTCGCCTTCCTCCTTTGTTCTGCCAATAGGGGCCTCTTGAAGCCAGCCCGCCACATCCTCCATCTCCGGGACGCCGGGGAAGCGCGCGCGAACCGCCTTCGCGATCTGATCCCACGAGAAGGGCAGCCCGTTCAGCGCCCCGGCAAGCGACAAAATCATCTCCCCGTCCATAGCGTCGGAGAAGACCCGTGTGCCGTCGGTCACCCCGCCCGGCGCGTCGAACCGTAAATCCACGCCCCCCCACGGGAAGCGTGTCGAAACCGAAACCGTGCATTCCGATGCCCTGCCGTAGCGCCACTCGACGCCGCTGTACTTGGCGTAAAGACGCTCGAACTCCTCCCCCTCGGGCGCGGCCTCGTCCCTGCGCACTTTTGATTGAGAATAGGTCGCCAAGAAGGACTCCTCCAGCGCATCCATCAGGGATGCGAGCTCCAGGCCCGGGCGGACGTCCGCGAGGTTGGCGACGCGCGAGGCGACGGAGCCCACTCCCTTGGACTTCAGCTTCTCCGGGTCGACGTTCAGGTAGCGGGACATCATGGACATGTCAACCGACAACAGCAAAGTGCCGTGGTGCAGCCCTCTGTCCCTTGTAATCTGCCAGGCGTTGCCCGAAAACTTGCGCCCGCCGACGGCGAGGTCGTTGCGCCCGGAGAACTCCGCGTCTATCCCGAGAGAGCGAAGCGCATCCAGCACGACACCGAGCTGGCGCTCCATGCTGTAAAACCTGCGGGGTACGATGAAGGAGAAGTTGAGGTTCCCGAGGTCGTGGTAGACCGCCCCGCCCCCGGAGGAGCGGCGCGCGAGCCTGCCGCCCTCGGCTTCCAGCAGGTCCAGCCGGCACTCGCTCCACGCGTTCTGGTTGCGCCCGATCACCACCGTGTGAGCGTTGCGCCACAGGTAGAATATGACCTCGTCGTCGGCGCATTCACCCATGAGCAGCTCCTCACGGGACAGGTTCCCCCACGGGTCGGTGTCGGGCGAGCGCACCAGTCGCGCAGTGCCTGCAGTCATCCTCTCGCCCTCCCCCTTTCTGACAATTCATATTAGCACAAGGGCGGGCGGGAGGCCAGAGCGTAAGCCTGTCATCCCGACGACCAGCGGGAGGAGGGATCTCGACCCTGGTGTCTCAAACCCGAGATCCCTCCGCGCTGCGCGCGTTCGGGACGACAAGGGTACTGTCATCCTGACGACCGAAGGGAGGAAGGATCTCAACAGCGATCCTTCAATCCTCTACCGGAAGCGTCTCATGCCTCGGCAGCGGCGGCCGTGGCAGGCGCCTCTGCGGCCTCGTGGGCCTTCCATTCTTTGATCTTCCTCGTTTGCGCACTTTTCGCACAGGCCCGACAGCGCCATGGACTGGGGAAGCAGTTCAAGCCCCGCCTCGGAGAGCCATCGCTCCAGCGTTTGTTGCTTCTCCTGCTCGCCGTCCAGTTGGAAAACCTCGCCGCACACACGACAGAATGCCGTCAGGTGAATTTTTTGCTTGGGTACGTCCAGCCTGAATTCGCCGTCGTTCAGGTATATGATGTTGACCATGCCCATCTCGCCCAACAGGTTTAGGGTGCGGTAGATGGTGGCTATTCCTATGGATGGATCCGCCTCCCGCGTCCTCTCCCAGATATCCTGGACGGACGTGGTCTTTCCCAGAAATTCGGCTATGATATGAAAGAGAGTCTCTCTCTGGGCGGTGAGGCGCAGCCCCCTGTCCCTGAGCTTACGCATGAACAAGTCCATAGAGCCGGCGGTTTCGTCTGCCATTATCCAATCCCTCCGGAAAATTTGTTTTTCCCCTTGACATGATGCCACAGAATGGTGTAGAATGCAACTGATAATTATTATCAAAGATGAAGGAGGAGATTTCTATGCCTGGAAGGGATAGAACTGGACCGCTCGGACAGGGCCCGATGACGGGTTGGGGGCGTGGATTTTGCGGCCGGGGCGCTTACGCTGGAGCCGGTTTCTTCGGCGGACGCGGGTGGCGCGGCCGGGGCTGCGGCTGGGGCTGGGGTTATGGCCGGGGGCGCGGCTGGGGTACGGGAATGCCCATGGGCGGAGTGTGGCAGGAGCCTATGAGCGAGGCTGAGGAGCGGGCGATGATGGAGCAAGAGCTCGCGATGACGGAGGCCAGGGCGAATGAACTTCGAGCCAGGCTTGGAAGGGAAGGCGACGAGTAGTGAAAAAGGCGGCTGTGGCTCTGGACGGAGGGGTTGTCTCCGAGCATTTCGGAAGGACGAGGGAGTTTCTGTTCGTCACGATAGAGGACGGCAAGGAGACGAAGCGCGAGCTTCTGGCCCCTCCGGGCGGGGAACATGTTCCCGGGCTCTTCCCCAACTGGGTGAAGAGCATGGGGGCGGATACCGTGGTCGCGGGGGGCATGGGAGCACAGGCGAAGAACCTGTTCCGGTCGTTCGGGATAGAGATCTGCACCGTCCCCCCGATGGACGCCGAAAGCGCCGTGAAGGCCCTGTTGTCCGGCTCGCTCGAGTCCGTCGATAAGGAGTGCGACCACGGGCACGGCCGCACCTGCGGAAAATGAAGATCGCCGTAGCCAGCGGCAAGGGAGGCGCGGGCAAGACCAGCATCGCGGCCTCCCTTGTTCTTGGCAGACCGGGGTCGCTGGCCATGGACCTCGATGTCGAGGAGCCCAACCTGGGGATTTTGCTAGACTTCAAAGGAGGCTCCGAGCGGCCGGTGCTTCAGCCTGTCGCCAGTCTGGACCCGGACCTGTGCTCCGGCTGCGGTCGGTGCGCCCAGGCGTGCGAGTTCGGCGCCCTTGCGTGGTTCGGCTCCGGCCTGCCGGTGATCAACGAGTTTCTCTGCCACGGCTGCGGCGTCTGCCCGCTGGTCTGCCCGACGGGGGCGATGAGCGAGCGCGACCGAGAGGTGGGCAGGATCAGGTCCGGCACCGCCGCCGGCGGGCCCTTCATCGAGGGTCGCCTGAAGGTAGGCAGCGTCAGCACGGTGCACGTAATAGAGGAGACGATGCGCGCCGCCGAGGAGTTCGGCGAGCGCTACTGGATAATGGATGGGCCTCCGGGCGTGTCTTGCCCGGCTGCGACGGTGCTGCGCGCTGCGGATGCGGCGCTGATGGTGGCCGAGCCGACTCCGTTCGGCCTGTCCGACCTGGCGAGCGTGCTGGAGGTGGCGTCGGACCTTAAGAAGCCCGCGGCCGTGGTGGTGAACAAGGCAGGGCTGGGAGAGAGGCCGCTGGACGACCTGTGCAGGCGCTTCTCCGTGGAGGTGCTTGAGAGCTTTCCGTTCAGTCGCGCCGCGGCTGCGACGGGAGCGTTGGGTAAATGTCCGTACAACACCGACGCGGACTGGGCCGCCAGGACGGAAAGGCTATGGCGAGAGATGGAGAGGGTATTCTCATGAGCCCATTCGAGATCGTGATGGTCAGCGGCAAGGGCGGGACGGGAAAGACCACTCTGACCGCGTGCTTCGCCGCGCTGGCCGAGGGGCCGCGTGTGCTGGCGGATGCGGACGTGGATGCGCCGAACCTCGGCATCATCCTGTCGCCCCGAGAGACGGAGAGCCGTCCCTTCTTCGGTATGAAGGTGGCTCACGTGGACGAGGCTCGCTGCACCGGGTGCGGCGAGTGCCTGCGCTTCTGTCGCTTCGGGTCCATCCTGATGAAGGACGGAAAGGCCGTGGTGGACCCGGGCTTCTGCGAGGGGTGCGGCGGCTGTCTGCTGGTGTGCCCGGAGGGGTGCATAGAAAAGAGGGCTTTTCAGCGGGGGGTGCTGAAACGCGGTGAGACGGACTTCGGCCCGATGTGGCACGCGCGCCTTGCGCCGGGGGGAGAGAACTCCGGCATGCTGGTGGCGTTGGTGCGCAAGGAGGCCAGGCAAGAGGCCACTGAGCTGAAAGCGCCGCTGATTCTTGTCGACGGGCCGCCCGGAGTGGGCTGCCCCGCGACGTCCTCCCTCACGGGGGCCGGGCTGGCGGTGCTGGTCGTCGAGCCGTCTCGTTCCGCCCTCGCGGATCTGCGGCGGGTGATCGACCTGTGCGGGACCCTGTCGCTGCCCTTTGGAATAGCTATAAACAGGTGGGACATATCCCCGGTGGTAACGGAGGAGATCCGCTCCGTCTGCGAAGCGGAGGGGTGGCCGATTCTCGGGGCCGTCCCGTTCGACGAGAAGATCACCCGGGCTACGAGCGACGGCCGAATCCCGGTGGAGGAGATGGGGCGACCGCTCGTGGAACTGTGGCGAGCGATTTTACAGAGAGGAAGTGCTAAAAACATGACCAAGATCAAGATAGGAATACCGTCCCTCGGGGCGGAGACGTCCAGCGCGGTCGCGGACCGTTTCGCGCGCGCTCCCTGGTTCGTAGTTGCAGACGAGAGCGGAAAGGTGCTCGAGTCCTTCGAGGGGACTGGTGCCGACGAGGCTCACGGGGCCGCGACTAAGATGCTGACGACCCTCTCGGAGAAGGGGGTCTCCGTGCTGCTGGTTCCGCGCCTCGGGCCTAATGCCATCAATTTCGCCAAGCAGGCGGGGATGAGCGCGTTCTGCGCGGAGGGGCTGACCGTCGCGGACGCATTGGCGAAGCACACGGAGGGCAAGCTCGAGAAACTTCTTTAGTGATTGGTGTAAAATAGGCGCATAAAAAACACTGAAAAGAGGCGAACCTCGTTTTGACACTACCACCAAAAAGCGACAAAAAGGGCATCAAACGAATCTACGCCGTCGGCAGCGGCAAGGGCGGCGTGGGCAAGAGCTCGGTAACGTCCCTGTTGGCTCTGGCGGAATCTCGCCAGGGCAAGAGCGTCGGCATACTGGACGCGGACATCACGGGCCCGTCCATACCCACCTTCTTCGGCCTGAAGAAGTTCCCGTTCGGCAACGCCGACGGGATAGAGCCGCCCGCGACACGCACCGGCATACGGGTCATCTCCATGAACCTGCTGCTGGACGACCCGGCCAAGCCCGTCGTCTGGCGCGGTCCGCTGCTCGGCAGCGCCGTCAGCCAGTTTTTCAACGACGTGCAGTGGGGCGATCTGGACGTGCTCTTCGTCGACCTGCCTCCAGGGACGGCCGACGCTGTGCTGACCGCGATGCAGACTATCCCGCTGGACGGTTTCCTGCTGGTGACGTCACCGCAGGAGCTGGCGTCGCTGGTGGTGCGCAAGGCCGCGAGAATGGCCGAGATGATGGACATCCCGCTGGTTGGCGTGCTGGAGAACATGAGCGAGATTCGCTGCCCTCACTGCGGCGAGCGCATAGAACTGTTCGGAGGCAGCCACTCGGCCGCACTCACGGAGGAGCTGAAGGTCCCCTTCTGGGGAAGCCTCTCCCTGGACCCGCGCCTGGCGGAGCTGGGCGACGCGGGGCGAATCGAGGAGTACGACGACTCGGCAGTCTTCTCCGTGCTGGAGAAGGGCTTGGAGGGGCTGCTGTAGAGGCCTCCTGATCATCGTCGTTCCATAACGGTCATCCCGAGCGTAGCGAGGGATCTCGGTCTGCCGGCGCTGGTCGACCGAGATCCCTCCCTTTTTGCTCCGCTACTTCAACTCGTACGGCCAGGCCATCGCGCCTCCCTCGAGGATCGCAACGTCCTCCCTGTTGTTTCCCCTGAATATCGCCACCGCGTCCCACGCGCGCGCGGAGATCTTGCAGAAGGCAACGACTTCCCTGCCCTCCGGAACCTCGGAGAGACGAGCGCGAAGCTGCCCCAGCGGGATGTTGATGAAGTCGTAGGGCAGACGCCCCTGCTGGTCCAGCTCCTGCGGGGAGCGCACATCAAGCAGAACGGGCGGTTCGCTCTCCTCCATGCGGGCCTTGAGCTCGACAGGGGAGTAGGTCTTCACCAGGCCATCCATCTTGTTCCTGAGGGTATTGGCCGCGTGGGTGGTCGGATCGAGAGCGGTTGCGAAGGGCGGCGCGTAGGCGAAGTCAGCGTCGGCCAGCATGTCCACCGTCATGCCGGAGGAGATGCCCGCGACGATGGAGTCCAGCCTCTTGTCGATCACGCCGTTGCCCATGAACTGGGCGCCTATCACTAATCGCGACCTCCTGTCGGCGACGAGGCGTATGGTCATATCACCCATCCCCGGCATGAAGTGCGGGCGATCCGGCTCCTCCACGATCACGCTGACCGGGTCGAAACCGGCGGCGCGCGCCTGCTCCTCGTTGAGTCCCGTCTTGCCGATGGTCAGGTGAAACAGCTTCAAAATGGCGGTGCCGATGACCCCGGCGAAGCGCGAGGGTAGCCCGGCGATGTTGTCGGCAATCACACGGCCCTGGCGGTTCGCGGTGGAGCCCATAGGCTGCCAGACGGACTTCTCCGTCAGGATGTTCTTGGACTGGACGCAGTCACCCCCCGCGAAGATGAACGGATCACTGGTGCGAAGGCACTCGTCGACCACGATGGTTCCGTTGGCGTGTAGCTCCAACCCAGCCTCTTTGGCAAGAACCGTGTTGGGACGGATCCCGACCGCCATCAGCACCATATCGGCCGGCAGCTCTCGCTTGTCGGTCTTGACGGCCTTGACTACGCCGCCCTCTCCGATTATCTCTACGACCTTCTCGCCGCCGTAGAAGCCCACGCCCTTCTGCTTCAGCACCTTTGCTACCCTAAGGCCGAAGTCCTCGCCTATAAGCGCCGGCAGCGGTGTTGGCTGAATATCGGCCACCGAGACCGAGATGCCTCTGTCGGCCAGCGCCTCCACGACCTCCATGCCGATCAGGCCGCCGCCGATGATCACAGCCGACTTGACGCTGCCCGCATCGATCGCGGACTTCATCGCCATCGCGTCCGGCATCGTCCACAGGGTGAACACCCGGTTCAGGTCCACGCCGGGGATCGGGGGGCGGATGGGCGACGCCCCGGTGGCCAGCACGAGTTCATCGTAGGGGAAGAGGCACTCCTCGCCGGTACCCGTGTTCGTCGCCTTGACCACCTTGTGCTCCTTGTCGATGCGCGTTGCCAGGCAGGATGTGTGAACGGTCACGTTCTTCACGTTGCGGAAAAAGTTGGCGTCGCGCACTATGCCCAGCGGAGTGCAGACCAGGTCCTTGTACTCCTTCACCACGTCGCCCACGAAATAGGGAAAGCCGCACCCGGCGACGCTGAGGTGCTCTCCCCGCTCCAGTATCGTGATCTCGTATTCGGGCGCCAGCCGCGCCAGCCTGGCGGCCGCCTTCGCGCCGCACGCCACCCCTCCTATAATCAGGACCTTCTTCTTGCTCATCTTAATAATCGCCTGCCTTTTAGGGAGTCCGCGGCCGTAAAGTGCGATGTGGTATAGATCATCGCCGCAGCGTGTTGTACCCCCCTATGGTATTGCAAGAAAAGCGATTTGTCTATACCGGTCTTGTGTCATAATAGCCACGTCCAGTATCATGAACATCGTCGATCCATGAGGCCAATTCTTACGCGACCGAAGTGGAGGGAGAGATAGAGGCCCGCTTCGGCGCCTCAAGCATCATAACGACTCATCTTGAGCCGAATTGAGAGCGGCGGCCTGTCTCCGAGACTGCCGGCTGAAGGAGTGTGCGACCGTATGGAAATGAACGCGGCGTATGTCGGAAGGATCCTGGAGCTTCTAGGCGGGAGGGAGAATGTCTGCTCGGTTGCGAACTGCATGACTCGACTTCGTATTCGGCTGAAGGACGCCTCGAGGACGGACGTGGCCGGTCTGAAGGCTCTGGAGGGCGTTCTGGGCGTGGTCGAGGGGGAGACTCTTCAGGTCGTCGTCGGACCGGGAAGGGCGAAGAGGGTCGCGGATATCCTCGTCGGGGAGTTCGGAGTCGCGTGCGGCGGCGCGGCCGTCGGCGACCGGGTGGAGAAGAAGAGGGACGCCAGGCGGGAAGTTAAGAGAGGGCCTTTCAAGACTGCCCTGGAGACTATCGCCGCCATCTTCGTCCCGCTCATCCCGGCGATCATCGCGTCCGGCATCTTCAACGGGCTGGGCGGCCTCCTCGACACAATGCTGAAACAGCAGCTGGTCGCGGGCGCGGGCTGGGAGTTCGGTCGGTCCATCTGCCAGCTCGTCGGAGCCTCTTTCCTAGGCTACTTCGCCATATTCACCGGAGTAAACGCGGCCAGGTGCTTCGGCGCGACGGAGGCGCTGGGCGGCATGACCGGCGCAATGACAGCGGGGGCCCAGATCAACGAGATCTCGCAACTGCTCGGACTTTTCGACCCGGACGTACCGCTCAACTCCATCCTCACCACGGGCAAGGGCGGCGTCATCGGAGTGATACTTGGCGTGTATATTCTTGCCAAGGTGGAGAAGCGTTTGCGAAAGATGGTCCCCAACGTGCTCGACCTGATTCTGACACCGCTTGTCGCGCTTCTCGTCGTCGCGCTGGGCATGGTCTTCGTCGTGATGCCCGTCTCTGGCTACTTCTCGGACTGGCTGGTCGACGCTCTCTCCCTTATCATCAACTCCGGAAGCGCGGCTGTGAGCATAGTCTCGGGCTACGTTCTCGCCGCTCTCTTCCTCCCGATGGTGCTACTGGGGCTGCACCACGGCTTGATCCCCATCTACGCCATCCAGCTTCAGACCTTCGGGGGTGTCTCGTTGTTTCCGGTGCTGGCGATGTCCGGGGGAGGGCAGGTCGGAGCGGCGGCCGCCATCTGGCTGAAGGCGCGAAACACAAAAAACTCCCGAATCCGGAGCGTGATAGCCGGAGCGCTTCCGGCGGGCTTGCTAGGAATCGGAGAGCCTCTTATCTACGGCGTCACGCTTCCAATGGGGAAACCGTTCATAACCGCCGGTCTGGGCGCCGGGTTCGGCGGAGCGTACGTCATGGCGACCGGCGTGATGGCCACGTCGTGGGGGCCGTCCGGGCTGCTGGCGCTTCCCATGATGCAGCCGGGCAGCATGCTGAACTACCTCGCGGGGATTCTGATCTCCTACGTCGGAGGCTTCCTTATAACCTGGATCTTCGTGAAGGAGTCCGATGTGGCCGGTGCGTAGACAGGGCGCGGTCGGAAGGAGGGTTGTGTCAAGAGCCTTTCGCAAAAGTCGAATTCAGACAGTAGCACCTTGAAAATCGGCTCTGCTGTAGCTTACCCATGATATGTGTCAGCTGAGAGAGCGCGTACCGAAGCCGGGCCGCAACAAGCACCAATGCCGCTTTGCTGTCCGGAAAGCTCCCTACTACGTTGGTTTTTCTCCGGATCTCCCTGTTCAAACGCTCAAGAGCGCTTTCCCGTGACTCCTGGGAGAAGATCGCACGAAGCATTCGACCGACTTCTTCCGTCTTGTCCTTGGGAACGTCCTTCAGCGCGTTGCATTCGAAGTGGACGACACACTGCTGCCAGGTTGCTCCGGTAAACCGAGTGTCACATTGTTTCGGTTCAAACCCTATCCACTCAAAATCAGAAGGAGCCTCTTGAAGAGCTTTTTAATGGCGGGGAAACCGGATTTCGACTTCCCAAGGAATATTTGGAATCCCTTGTGTCCCACTGGACGTAAGAAGGAACCTTGTAAAACATCAGCTTGTGCCTAACAGATCGACTTCCTTCTTTGCGAACTACCGAGAATTCCTCGGTAGTTGCCTCCTGAATCAATTCGCCTTCTTCATAGATGTTTTTCAGGTGAAGGGAGATATTGTCCACAGAGCACTGAAACAACCGAGCCATATCTACCTGCGTCATCCACAGAGTTTCGTTGACCAGGCGAACATCTACTTTTGTCAGCCCGTCATCGGTGGCGTATCTGTTTTCGTTGGTCGGAAGGAGTCGCGTACGACGTTGAGCTCGTCGATTATCATTAAGGAGTGTGCAGTATGAAAAAACTCGATCCCGTGACGCCGGGGGAGCTTCTGCTCGAGGAGTTTCTGCAACCGATGGGAATCAGCCGATACCGTCTTGCCAGAGAGATTGGAGTTCCCCCGCAGCGCATCGGGGAGATCGTCGCCGGGAAACGCTCGGTGACAGCGGACACCGACTTAAGGCTGTGCAGGTTTTTCGGGCTGTCCAACGGCTATTGGCTGCGCGCCCAGGCCGCGTACGATACCGAAGTCGCAGAAAGAACGCTGGCCCCTGTACTGCAAAAGATCAGACCCTGGGCGGAGCGTTCGGCGCAGAGGGCTTAGACCCGAGGACGGCGCGGGCTTCCTTTTCGGGACAACAGGCATAAAAACACAGAGCGGGCGGAGCCGTTTCGAGGCCCCGGCCGCTCTTCAATCCGTCCGAAGGGCGCGCGAACACTTGTGTGGTTCCGAACGGGCGTTCCTTTACCTCGTTCAGGTTGTTCAATCGCCGTCTTGTCCCGTCAGATTGTCGCGGAGGAAGACCAGGTGTTCCTCCAGGTTTTCTGGCGTCACTCTCACACCGAATTCCTCGAACTCGTCGTCGATCGGCAGACCGTAAATTCTACGAATTATCGCCCTGCACACCAACGGCGAGTAGTGATGGGCATCCTTGTAGTTAAAATTATTCATGGTCACATCATTGTGGTACATGAAATTCCAGACCTCGCCGAAGACCTCAACCACCCCGGAGATCCACCTTGTGTAATCATCCAGCCTCCCTTCCTCGATTAATAGCCGGAGCAGGTTAGAGCTGACTGGAGTGGTGAATACGATGAACCTCGTGTCCGGGAAGGCTTCTTTCAGCTCGGTGAATGTCGGCCTGAGATCGAGGTATTCGTAGGTTTTGCCGTAGACCTGTTCTCGATATCTAGCTACGTCTGAGGCAACAGAGTTGAGAATAGCATTTTCTGGTCTAGGAATGGGCATTTGTCGTCCGAATATTTTTCTATTACCTCGTTCGTATGCGTCAAGGAGGTCTCTCGTTATAAGATCCCGCTTGATGTTAGAGAGTGAGCGACGAAGAAGAGACATGCTGAACAGAGTTCTATATCGATAGCCGGGCAGAGCCGCGTTTTTTACGTATTCCTCTGGATGAGAGAAGCTCCCGGGGTTTGCTCCGTTCGTTTCGGCAAAACTTAGCCCCAATACCATGGTTATGATGGGTTTTGTGTCCCCCTCAGAAATAAACCGAAGGTACGGCAGGAATTCCGACGACCTCATGCTACTGGTCGAGAAATTAAAGGCATTTCCCGGAACATCTCTTGGGTCAGTATAAGTTACTCGGCTGTTGCCCAAGATTAACGTGTCGTAAGCGTGATTATTGAACGTCAGAAAATTAGTCTTTTGCTGTCGTTCGTCAAAACCGGTCTGATAGCGCCCTATCAGAATCTCATGATCGAAGCACCAGTAGGGGTCCACCATGTAGTTCAATAGGGGGACCGGTACTATGAGAATTACGGCAGCTATGAATATCTGCAAGATCCTCTTCCTGTAAAAGTTCTTCATCCCCCTGGCCCCCATCAGAATTGAAAATACAGGAACTCGGAAATCCGGTCCAGCGAGCAGACGCTCATCGCCAAGATCAATCCTAAAAACATGGCGTGTGCGAGCGTGAGCTTGTTTCGTCTGAAGCGGCTTTGCGTCCATTCGAAGCTGTTGGGCAGAGAGATCACCACCAGGGTGCAGGCGGCAAGCACGAGCACCTGCCACTTGCCCGCGACCAGTGCCCACGTGTTCGGCCATTCGATTTTGACGCCCATTGAGAGGAGGGAATCGCGAAGCCACGGAAACGGCGCCCAGTGCGGAGGTAGAATTGTTCCGTTAAGGCCGACCATGCCGGAGAGTATCTCCCACGACCGGGCGAATGACGTGGACCTAAAGAAGACCCACGCGAAGACGACTGAGAGGAAGGTGGTCAGCCAGTATATTGGAACAAGTATACGGGGGGGGGGTAATCTTCAAAGTGGAAACCATCCTTCTGTAGGTATGGTTGATCACCAGGTAAATTCCGTGAAGCCCGCCCCACACGACGAAGTTCCAGGATGCCCCGTGCCATAGCCCCCCGAGCAGCATGGTGATCATGATGTTGATGTTTCTGCGCACCTTGCCGCAGCGATTCCCGCCGAGAGGGATGTAGAGGTAGTCGCGCAGGAAGGATGAGAGGGTGATGTGCCATCGGCGCCAGAAGTCGCTTATCGACAGAGCCTTGTAGGGGGAGTTGAAGTTGATGGCCAATTCGATGTTGAACAGCCGGCCGAGCCCCACAGCCATGTCCGAGTAGCCGGAGAAGTCGAAGTAGATTTGAAAGGTATAGGATAGAACTCCCCCCCACGCCTCTACCAGGGTCAATGTGTCGCCCGAGTCAAACACAGCCGCGACCCAGGGTGAGAGTGTGTCGGCTATCACGACCTTTTTGAAGAGCCCGAGCGCGAGGAGGGCTATCCCAATGGCAGTGTTGCGGTAGCTCATGCCGAAGGTGCGCAGCCGTCCGAACTGGGGAAGTATATCCTCGTAGCGGACTATGGGCCCCGCTATGAGCTGGGGAAAGAAGGTGACGAAGAGTGCGTACTGGGTGAACACGTGTTCTTTGGCGAGCCCCTTGGAGCAGTCGATCAAGTAGGCGATCTGCTGAAATGTGAAAAAGGAGATGCCAAGCGGCAGGAATATGTCCCGCGCGACCCACTCTCTTCCGAAAATCCAGGCGATGTTCGAGATCATGAAATTCGCGTACTTGAAGTAGGCGATCAGCAGGAGGTTCACCGCTACTCCGCTATAAAGCCATATGTCCCTGCGACGGCCGGAAGATCGCTCGATCAGCCGCCCCCAAGAGTAGTTGAACAGGATGGAGAAGAGGATGAGGAAGAAAAAAGGCGGATTCCAGTAGGAGTAGAAAACGAACGAAGCTACCAGCAGGACAGCCAAAGCGACGTCGATCACACGCGCCCTGCAGGCCAGCCGGAAGAGAATCCAGGTTATGGGCAGAAAGACAAACAGGAACTCGAATGAGTTGAATAACAGTTCAATTAGCCTCCACTTCTCTTGGTCTGCAACGGCTCGTTATGCTCATTGCGGAGAGAAAAGCCAACAAGCACGAGATCCCTCCCCGTCACTCCATGCGGTGGAAGGAGGTGGTCTCGATGCGCTCGGACTCGCACAGGGCGCGGACACGTTCCTCCTCCTCGCAGGGGAAGTCGCAGGCCAGGCCACAGCTTGCGGAGATGCTGCGCGGCACGGGGACTATCTTCGCCTTAATCCCGTGTTTGCGGCATACCCGCTCGAACAGGACGGCCATGCTGGTTATCTCGAACGTCGCCAGGCAGCGCATACCGTTATCTTTATTCGTCGCCGTACTCGGCTAGAAGCAGCTCGCGCATATCGGACAGGGGTATGTTTTGCTCGGCGGACATGCGGCTCACGTCCTCGTACTCCGGGTTGACCCGGGTTCCGTCGCCGGTGCGGGCGATCTTGTAGCGGGCCCTGCCCCATTTCGTCTCCCTCTCGACGACCTCCGCGTTCGCCTTGAGCCTCCGAACCGTGTGCATCCGCACTCCCAGAGTGGTGGTCTCTCGGATGATCAGCCGGGCGAACTTCTCCTCCGACCCGAGGTTGCACAGGCAACCAAGAGTCGTCGCCGGACGGCCCTTCTTCATGAGGATGGGGGTCGCCCAAGCGTCCAGGGCGCCCTCGGCCATCAGCCTCTCGATCACGGGGGAGTAGTACTGAGGGTTCATGTCGTCGATGTTGGTCTCGATTATTACCCCTGAGTCGCGAAGGAAGCCGTCCTCGGCGGTCTCGTCCGCCTCAAGCAGCATCACTCGCAGGACGTTGGGTATGTCGCTCTCCCTGTCGCCCGCTCCCTTGCCGCTTGCGAGCAGCTTTCCGTTCGGGATGGGGCCGAACGACTCGGCCAGCATTCGGACCAGCAGAGCTCCCGTCGGAGTGACCCTCTCCATGGGGCCTCCCTCGACCCTGACCGGCAGGCCTTCGAGCAGCTCCGCTGTGGCGGGAGCCGGTACGGGAAGAATCCCGTGGGCGCACTTTATCGTGCCGTGCCCTACGTTCAGCGGCGACGAGACGACCCTGTCGACCTCTGCCATCTCCAGCAAGACGAAGGCGCCGATTATGTCCACTATGGAGTCGATGGCGCCGACCTCGTGGAAGTGTACCTCCTCGGGGGGCATGCCGTGCACCTTGCCTTCGGCCTCGGCCAGCAGGCGAAACGCCTTGACACTGCGTTCCTTCACCTGGAGCGACAACGGGCTTGCGTCGATTATCGCGAGTATGTCTGACAAACCTCTGTGAGGGTGGTCCTCGAAGGACGCAACATTAACCTTGGCCGCCGCGATCCCTCCCCGCGAGGTGCGGGCTACGGTTATCGACGGGTGCTTCCGCGGGCCCTCGCCGTGGTGGTGAGAATGATGGCCATGTCCTTGCGGAAAGAGCACTAGCTCCCGCATTGTCCGAAGGAACTCGGCCTCGTCCAGTCCAAGGTCCAGCATAGCGCCTAGGAACATGTCCCCCGCGATGCCGGCGAAGCAGTCGAGGTAGAGCGTTCTCATTCGACGACCTCCAACTCCATGTCCTTGGTGCACTGCTTCCCGGAGGTATTGTCCACCACTACCCACGATAGCACATGCTTGCCTACCGGCCACTCGGACAGGTCCAGGATGACGGTGAACCACACGTCGCGGACGCGGCTCTTCAGGATGTGCTCGTGGCTGATGATGCCCTTGTCCTCCGCCACGACCTTTCCCTTGTCGTCCTTTACGAGCAGGTCGAGGGAGAGGCTGATATGATATTGGTCGTCCTTGATTCCCAGCTTGAAGTTGTCCACCTCGAGGTAGACCGTCGGCTTGTCGGCCTTCTTGAAGACGCTGGTTTCCTCCTCGGTGTAGAGTCCGTATCCCCGCACCTCCTTGACGAAAAGGCCTTTTAGGAAGACTATTTCATCGGGGTTTTGCCCGGCGGCGGACTCGCCCGCTTGGGCGGCGGCCGTGCAGACGAGGACGGCGGCGAGGATTATGAGAATATGTTTGATAAACGGCGTGCTTCCCGTGGAAGCGCAGCCCCTCCGAGTTGAAAGGAACGGCGATAGTGTCACAGTATGCAGCCCCCTTGAAAAAGAAGTTTTGATCTCCAAGGCATTATATAGGCTTTTTCATCCTCGGGCTAGGGAATTTTACGGTTTTCCGGGAGAAAAGACCTTTTTGTTGAGCCGAAATACCCGTTTCATCAAATGCAAAGGTCACGATATTGCAGGGACCTCACGACAGGCGAGGAGAGTGCGCATGAAGATAGGCTATTCGGAAGAACTGCTTTTTCTTGAAGACGAGACCGATTGTATCGGCTCGGACGGACGCATCCGCGGATTCTTCGACGGGGCGTCGCGAGGAAACCCGGGCGACGCCGGTGCGGGGGCTCTGCTGGTCGATGCGTTGGGCGAGGTGATCTGGAGCTGCGCCAGGCCGCTGGGGAGGAGGACGAACAACGAGGCGGAGTACGATGCCCTGATCATCCTGCTGGAGGAGATCCGCGAGCGGGGGCTGAGGTCGGTCGCTATAAGCGGGGACAGCAGCCTGGTTGTCAAGCAGGTCACAGGCGCGTGGAAGATAAAAGAACCTCGCCTCAGGCCGCTTGCCGAGCGGGCGCTGGAACTGCTGACGGAGACAGAAAGCTCCCTGTCGTGGGTCCCGAGGGAGGAGAACAGGGAGGCTGACAGACTCTCCAACCAGGCCATCGATGGAGAGAAGCGAAGTCGAGCGACCGACGCTTCTCCTTTTCCGGCAGAGAGGTTGGAGCATGTAGCCGGAGGAATTTACATAGCCCACGGAAGCGAGGACTACGCTGTGGATCTCGTCCACGGGGCCTGTACCTGTCCGTCGTTTCAGCACAGGAGATGCTGCAAGCATCTGGACGCCGCCAGGAGGCTTGCCGAGGGTTAAAACCGGTCCTTCAGCAGCGGGGTGAGCCTCGGCAGGGCCGAGGCGAGCGCACGGGTGTAGGAATGTCGCGGCGAGTCGAGAAATCCCGCCGTGGAACCCTCCTCTACGAGGACTCCCTTGTGCAGTACAATCCCCCTGGCGGCGGCCCTTCGCGCCAGGAAGAGATCGTGCGTTACGAAGATCATGGACATGCCCGCCCTCTGCCTCTCGCCGAGTATCTCCAGGATCTCACCCCTGGTCGACGCGTCCTGCATGCTGGTGGGCTCGTCGCACAGAAGAAGCTCCGGCTCCAGGACGAGCGCCCTCGCCAGTGCGACCCTCTGGCGCTGCCCTCCGGAGAGGGACAGGCGCACCTTAGACGACATCAGCTCGGTTCCGAGGCCGAGCTCCTCCAGGAGCGACCTGGCGCGTCTCTCGCCCTCCCGCCTCTCTCCCCGGCCCTTTACGATGAGCCACGGCTCCATGACCGCCTCCAGCACGGTGAGCGAAGGAGGCAGAGCGCCGTAGGGGTCCTGCGGGACCACCGAACAGCGCTGCCTCAGCCCGGTCAGCCTCTCGCCGTGTGCGCTCCGCAGGTCGACGCCGAAGAGGGAGACGCTGCCCGAGTCGGGCTCGACGTGCGCCGAGATGCACCTGAGAAGGGTGGTCTTGCCGCTGCCGGACTCGCCTATTACCGAAAGGCTTTCCCCACGCTCCAGTTTGAACGAGGCACCGTCAAGGGCCCTGACCCGCCCTCTGCCGCCGGGGCGGAGGAAGTCCACGACGAGGCCGTCCACCTCGAGGATCATCGCTCTCCCTCCCTCTCAAGATCGAGCAGGGCATTCACCAGCTCGGCGGAATGCTCGCTTTTCGGGCGGGCGACTATCTCCCCCGGGGTTCCCTCCTCGGCCAGTTCCCCATCCTTCATAATCAGCAGGCGCGAGCAGGCGGACGCCGCCAGCGGCAGATCGTGAGAGACCAGCAGCATTCCAACCCCGCTTGACTCCACCAGCCCCTTCAGCTCGTCTATGATCGCCTTTTGCGTGACCACGTCAAGCGCGGTGGTAGGTTCGTCGCACAGCAGCCAGTCCGGGTCGCACGCCAGTGCCAGGGCGATGGCGGCCCTCTGCTTCTGTCCCCCCGAGAGCTCGTGGGGATAGCGGTCCGCGCAGGAGGGGTCCAAGCCCGCAGAGGCGAACAGCCTCTCCGTCCTCTCACTCGCCGCTTGCCCCGTCATCCCCAGGTGGATGTCAAGCACCTCCTCCACGTGAGCGCCGACGGTGATCACGGGCGTGAAGGAGTTCATCGCGCCCTGCGGGACGATGGCGATCCTGCGCCAGCGCAGTTCGTTCAGCTCGTCCTCGTTTAATGAGAGCAGGTTCGTTCCGTCGAGCAGTATCTCGCCGCCGACCCTGGTGCCCGCGGGCAATAGCCCCGGTATCGACATCAGCACGGTGCTCTTGCCGCTTCCCGACTCGCCCGCCAACGCGCAGAGCTCGCCCTTTCTCAACGTCAGAGAGAGCCCCCTGACCGCCTCCGTCTCGCTCCCCGCACCCCGGTCGGTCGCTCGCGTGTAGGTCACCGACAGGTCTCTTATCTCGATCATCTCCGAGCCCCCCTCAGCCTCGGGTCCACCCTCTCCTCCAGGTGCTTGCCCAAATCCTGGAAGGCAAGGCAGAGCAGGGTTATTCCAAGCCCCGGAGGCAGCAGCAGCCACCATGCCCCGGCGGTGAAGGCCCCGAAGGAGTGGGCCTCGTGAAGCATCCTTCCCCAGGAGATCACGCGCGGGTCGGAAAGCCCGAGGAAGGAGAGCCCCGCCTCTGACAGGATCGCGCCAGGCACCCCGAGAGTCATGGTCGCCAGCAGCACCGGGAATGTCTCCGGCAGCAGATGCCTTCGCAGAATGTACCCGGAGCGCGCCCCCAGCCCGCGCAGCCCTTCGATATATGGCGCGTCCCTCAGGGAGAGGATCAGCGAGCGAACAGTCCGGGCCGTGCTCATCCATGAGAAGACGGAGAGTATCAGCACCAGCTGCCACAGTCCCTTGCCCCACATGGCCGCCAGCGCCATCAGCACGGGCAGCAGAGGTATCGACAGCAGAAGGTCCACGAGCCTCATCGCCAGCACATCGGTCCATCCGCCGAGGTAGCCCGCGGCCAGCCCGACCGACGTCCCGAGGAAGGTAGCCAGAAGCGCCGCGAACAGGCCCACGATGAGGGAGACGCGCACCCCGGCGGTGAAGAGCGCGGCGACGTCCCTTCCCCTCTGGTCGGTCCCCAGAAGCCCCCACCTTCCGCCCTCCAGCCTGATAGTCACCGAGCCATCGAAATCCCCGGCGCCCGAGACAGAGATGAGGTACTCTCCGCGCCGGTCGAACAGGGAGGCAGCGGCGTCCTTGAAGGGGGGCAGCCCAAGCGAGCGCTTGAAGGCTATGTCGCGGCCGTCGGCCCTGAAGCCTCCCGTCAGGGGGGCGAGCTGAAGGGGCGGCTCTCCCGGCTTTACGATCTCCACGAAGAGCCCTGTGTCGCCGGCCGAGTCGTCGACTGCGATCGAAAGACCCGAGGGCGGGGAGTAGCGCCAGTCGAGCGATAGCTCGGGCGTGTCGCGGTTCAGAGTCAGGCTGGTGGTGGGGGGCTGATCCCGGCTCAGCCACAGAGGCTTGCAGAAGGGGGAGGCCACCGGCTGGCCTGGCCGGTGGTCGAACAGACTCTCGCCGAAAAGGGCCAGGACGGTGAGGGCCAGGAGGCACCAGAAGCTCCATCTGCGAATAAGGCCGGTCATCGGGCGCTCCTCTCCATGCGCACTCTCGGGTCCGTGATGGGATAGAGAAGGTCGGCCAGGAGGTTGCAGGCCACGGTCAGCAGCGACAGCAGGAAGAAGGAGGCGCCCGCGGCGGGGTAGTCGTGCCCCGTGACGGCCTCCAGCAGAAAGCGACCCACTCCGTGCAGGGAGAAGACCGTCTCCGTGAGCACAGCGCCGGAGACTACGCCCGGCAGGGATAGAAGCAGCAGGGTCAGCAGCGTAGGCAGCATGGTCCTGAATACGTGCCCGAACAGGATTTTCCGGGCTGGAAGGCCCCTGGCCCGGGCCATCAGTACGAAGTCCTCGCCCATAACCTTCACAGCCAGGTTGCGGACGTAGATGGCCCAGCCGCCGAAGCCGAGCAGGGTCAGGGAGAGCACGGGAAGCGCCATGTGCCGCGCGTAGTCAAGCGTCAGAGCTGCCAAACCGGCGGGGGGCGGAACGGAGAGGGTCCCCCGCAGCGGGAAGACGGGGATCATGGAGGCGAAGGCCATCAGCAGAAGCAGCTGCAGGAAGAAGGAGGGAAAGGAGAAGGAGAGTGCGCCGCTCCACAGCACGCACTTCTCAAGAAAACTCCCCCTGCGGAGAGCCGCCTTCATGCCTAGCCACGTGCCTATCGCCGCGGACAGAAGCAGGCTGCTTCCCAGCAGGGCGGCGGTATTGGGCACGCGGGAGCGAAGCTCGTCCGCCACCGGCCTGCCCGTCAGGAAGGAGACTCCGAAGTCGAACGACAGTGTGGACTTCACGTACAGCAGGAACTGGGTCGGCAGAGGCGTGTCAAGGCCGTATAGCTTCCGGAGCTGCTCCTTTGCCTCGGGGGAGAACGACGGGTCCATGACCGAGGCGACAGGGTCGCCCGGCATGATGCGGAAGAGCAGAAAGTTGAGCGCCAGCACCATGACGAGGACCAGCGCCGCTCCACTCAGCCTCCGAACCCAGTAGCCCACCTTGGCATCACCGCCCGCCCAGCCAGAAATCCTCGTTGGAGGTCAGGTGAACGTACTCCCCCGGCTTGTACTCACGAAGGATGAACGGCCCGGAGCCGATCATCCGGGTGAGGGAGTAGTCCTCCTCGTGCTTAACCGACGCGGGGAGCCAGCTTCTCCAGTCGTCCACCTTCTCCACTATGTGCCTCGGCAGGACCGGGAGTCCGCCTATCCTGTGCAGATGCCAGAAGCTGACGTTCTTCATCGTCACTACCAGGGTGAGGTCGTCCGGCACCTCAACTCTCTCGATGTTGTCAACGTTATCGAAGTAACGTGGTGGCTTGTTCTCCCGCAGAAACTCGTAGGTATATGCCGCGTCGCGAGCGGTCAGCGGGTGTCCGTCGTGCCATTTGACTCCCTCGCGCAGGTGGAAGGTCAGCGTCGTGTGGTGACCGTTGCCCTCGTCCTCCGTGGTGACGGTCCACGAGGTCGCCAGCCAAGGGATGGTCTCCAGGGTGTATGGATCGACTGCGATAAGGGCATCGTAGACCAGGCTCATCACCTGCCAGTCGTAGGCGGAGCTGGATGTGAACGGGTTGAGTGCCCTTGGTTCTTCCTCCTGCACCAGGTAGAGGGGGCGCATAGGGCCGGACGCCGGCTTCATCGAGAGCAAGCTCCAGATGTTGTCCGCGGTCGTCCTGTCCGTCACCAGGAAGTCCTTCCAGTCGCGCCTGACTGCGGAGACAGAGTATCTGCTGTAGATCGGAGCGACGGGGGCAAGGTCGACGAGGAGCCTCTGAGCGTCTGAGGCCGCGTCCAGCGCCGTGGTCGCGTCCGGGGCGAAGCGGAGGCGGTCCAGCTCCCTGTCGAGTTCCGGGTCCGAGATGCCGGGGATGTTGTGCCCTCCCGGAATGTCCAGCTTCGAGGAGTAGAGGGAGTACAGCGAGTCCGGGTCGCGCGTCATCTGCCACGCAAGCACGTAGAGCTGAAAGTCACGCTCGTCCAGCCGCGACAGCATGGCGGAGAAGTCCATCGGCTCCGTGCTTACCGGTATGCCGATAGCGGTCAGCGCCTCGGCGGCCCTCACAGCCAGCTCCGCTGTGGTCGGGACGACAGCCGCGGTCGGGGAAAGTATCTTCTGGGGAGGAATCTTTCTTCCGTCGGGGGAGATCAGGACGCCGTCCGTGTCAAGGGTCCATCCAGCCTCGGCCAGTGCGGTTCGCGCTGCGTCGGGGTCGTACGGCCAGCCTTTGATCGTAGGGTCGAAGTAGGGAGATATGGGTGGAAGGAAGGTGGACAGAGGCTCGGCGTAACCTGCGAAGAGGTCTCGCACGATCTGCTCGCGTGGCAGCGCCTGCCACGCCGCCCGGCGAAGCTCGACCCGGTCCCACGGAAACTCCCTGTTATTGAAGCCCAGGAAGAAGCCGTGAAAGCCCGCCGCAAGGGAGAGGTCCACGTTGGTGTCGTCGGCGAGAGTATCTACGTCCACCGGCCTGTGAAGGTTGCCGAGGATGTCGACCTGCCCGTTTCGGAGCGCCATTATCTGCGCGTCCGGGTCCCTGATTATCACCAGGTAGAGGTCCTTTATCTTCGGTGCGGAGTAGCTCTTCGGGTCGAAGTCCGAGTAAGACCATCCGGGATGGGGCGACAGAACAGAGAAGAGAAGCACGGCGAGTGCGAGAGCGCTCAGGAAATGTCTTTTCATAATGTGTCACGTCCTTTTGTATTATGAATGCCGAATAAAGCCTGTATTTCCGACTGCCCGGCCGGATCCCTCCTCGCCTGCGGCTCGTTCGGGACGACACTGCCAGCCTTCAGTCGTTTGCAGCTAAATCTTACCATCACACGCTCCGACAGTCGATATCGCGTTGCCCCTCGGCCGTTTGACGTTGACAACCGCATGGAATGCAGGATATCATGAACCGACCGAATAATCATGCTGAAGCAGGCGCGACATTCGCGCTGTTCTTTGCAGGTCGCGTCCGGGCGAATATGCGAATATCCGGAGCTACAACGGAGAGGGTGGAAGCCGGCATGTCAAAAAAGAAGTATGTCCTGGCGATCGACCAGGGTACCACCAGCAGCAGGGCGATAGTGTTCGACCTTGAGGGGACTCCTGTCAACTCGCACCAGATGGAGCACGAGCAGATCTTCCCCGCTCCCGGATGGGTGGAGCATAATGCGATGGAGATCTGGTCGAGAGTGAGGGACGTCATACGCGAGGTCGTGGACAAGAACGGGGTCGGACCGGGCGCTATCGGCGCAATAGGGATAACCAACCAGCGAGAGACGACCGTCGTCTGGGACAAGAGCACCGGAAGGCCCGTGTGCAACGCGATCGTCTGGCAGTGCATGAGGACCCAGGACTTCTGCGAGGAGTGGAAAAAGGCACCCGGCTGGGAGGAAAAGGTTAACGACATCACCGGCCTGGTCATCAACCCTTACTTCTCCGGCACGAAGATAAAGTGGATACTGGACAACGTGCCCGGCGTCCGCGAGAGGGCCGAGGACGGAGAGGTCCTGTTCGGGAACATGGATACCTGGGTCACATGGAATCTCACCGGCGGCCCGGATGGAGGCGTCCACGTAACCGACGTCACCAACGCCTCGCGTACCCTCCTTATGAACATAGAGACCCTGCAGTGGGATTCGGAGATGCTTGGCTTCCTCGGCATCCCCGAGGCTATGCTGCCTGCGATAAAGCCGAGCAGCCACGTCTACGGGTACACATCCGATAAAATTGCCGGCTCGGATATCCCCGTTTCCGGCATACTCGGCGATCAGCAGGCGGCTCTCTTCGGCCAGACCTGCTTTTCCCCCGGGGAGGCCAAGAACACCTACGGCACCGGCTGTTTCATGCTGCTGAACATCGGCGACAGGCCCGCGCGCTCGAAGAACGGGCTGCTCACCACAGTCGCCTACGGGCTGGAGGAGGGCAGTGCGGTCTATGCCCTCGAGGGCTCGATCGCCATCGCGGGCGCAGCGGTGCAGTGGCTTCGCGACAACCTGCGCCTGTTCGACGACGCCCCGGACTCGGAGTGGTTCGCGGGCAAGGTGGAGGACAGCGGTGGAATCTACTTCGTCCCCGCCTTCTCCGGGCTGTACGCCCCCTACTGGGACATGAGCGCTCGCGGGGCCGTGGTCGGCCTGACGCGGTACATCACTAAGGAGCACCTCATCCGTGCGACGCTTGAGAGCATCTGCTACCAGACTCGCGACGTGCAGGAGGCGATGGACGCCGACTCGGGCGTGCCGCTCAGTGCACTGAAGGTCGACGGTGGAGCCGTGAAGAACAACCTGCTGATGCAGATACAGGCCGATATCCTGGGCGTGCCGGTCATACGGCCGGTTGTGAACGAAACTACCGCCCTTGGTGCCGCTTACGCCGCTGGGCTTGCGGCGGGCCTCTGGAGCAGCATGGACGAGCTGCGCAGCCATTGGAAGGCGGACAGGGAGTTCGGTCCGTCGCTGCCGGCCGACAGGCGCGATGAGATGTACGAGGGTTGGAAGAAGGCCGTGGACAAGTCCAGGGGCTGGGTCTGACCCCGCCGCCCGGACATAGTCGCGACGCTCGACCTGACTCGGTGCAGGAGGATATACAATGAGAAAAGAGGTCACGGTTCAAAATCCTCACGGGCTGCACGCCCGTCCGGCGGCGAAGTTTGTCCAGGCCGCTTCGTCGGCGCCCGGAGAGGTGAAGATAGAGAAGGGAGGCAAGGAGGCGAACGCCAAGAGCATCCTGTCTATCATGTCGCTTGGCGTTTCGAAGGGGGACACGGTGGCGCTCTCCGCGGACGGGGAGGGAGCTGAGGAGCTGTTGTCGGCGCTCGAGGAGATATTAGTCAAGGGTACGGAGTGACATAGGTTGGAGTTTTTAGTAAAATGTAGTGTGCCGGCCCGAGCGGACAGGTCGCTGAAAGCCGGCGAAGAGCCCCACATCATACAGCAAGGAGAGTGTTGTGAATGAAACGGAGAGTTAGTACTGTAATCGTGCTTCTTGTGTGCCTGCTTTTCACAGCGGCGGGAGCGGCCAGCGCTTCGGACTACAAGCTGGTGCTGCGACTCAGCCACGTCTTCTCCCCCGACGAGCAGTTGACCAAGTCGATGGACTGGGTGGCCGAGAGGATCTACAATAGGACGAACGGCGCAATCGAGATTCAGACCTTCCCGCAGGCGCAGATAGCAGTCTACAAGGACGGGATGGAGCAGGTCGTGCGCGGTGCGGACTTCATCTCGGTGGAGGACCCGTCCTACGTCGGAGACTACGTTCCGGACTTCATAGCGCTGGTCGGGCCGATGCTCTACAACTCGTACGACGAGTATGTCGAGATCATAAAGACCGACCTCGTGCAGGACATGATCAAGAGGGCCGAGGAAAAAGGGATCAAGATACTGGCGCTCGAGTACGTGTTCGGCTTCCGCAACGTCATCACCAACAAGCTGGTCGAGAGGCCCGAGGACCTCAAGGGCGTGAAGATCCGCACCCCCGGAAGCCAGCTCTTCATCCAGACCCTGACCGAGATGGGCGCGACCGTCACCCCCCTTCCCTGGGCGGAGACCCTTCCCGGCGTGCAGCAGGGCATAGTGGACGGGATCGAGGGCTCGGAGTTCACCAACATAGGAACGAAGGTCTATGAGCTGCTCAAGAACGTCGCCCGCACGCAGCACTTCCTCGGCACCTGCGGAGTCTACATCTCCACCCAGGTGTGGGACAAGATCCCGGAGGAGTACCGCGAGATCGTAGCCGACGAGTTCACCAAGGGTGCGCTCGAGATGGTCGATATCGGCAAGAGGGACCTCGGCGAGGTAACGGAGAAGCTGGAGTCCTACGGAGTCAAGTTCAACGAGGTCGACAAGAAGGCCTTCGTCGAGGCCACCAAGAGCATCTACGAGACCTTCCCCGGTCTGACGCCCGGCATCTACGACAGGCTCCAGGAGGAGCTCGAGAAGATCAGGGAGAGACTTTAACCCGACAGGCGGGACGGCGACCGGCGGTACGGATGCTCCGGTCGTTGTGTCGTGCATGTAGAAACTGAGCTGTCGCAGAAGTCTTGGAGATTGTTACGATCGGTGCGGCAGGGCGATCTCGCCCTGCCGCGGGTTCATCCAGTGAGGGGTTGCCTGCCATGAAAAAAATCGTGCGCACGATCCTCGTCTACGCCGAGGAGATAGTAAGCGCGTTCTTCATAAGCATCACCGTGAGCATGGTCATAGTGAACGTCTTCTTCCGATATGTGCTCAACAGGGGGATATTCTGGTCGGAGGAGGTGGCCACCATCGCCTTCGTGTGGAGCGTCTTCGTCGGTGCGGCGGCCTGCCACAAGCACAAGATGCACATAAGCATCGACCTCTTCTCCAGGCTGGCCCCAAAGCCGCTGAAAAAATCGGTCAGGATGCTCGCACATCTGATCATGATAGTCCTCAACACATACATAGTCTACCTGAGCGTCGTCTTCGTGCGGGCCTCATCGATCAAGCCGACCGCGGTGCTCGGCATCTCGTCCAGTTATGTCAGCTCGGCCGTGCTGGTCGGCTTCGCCCTGATGACGATCCACTCGGTGGGCTTCTTCTTCAAGGAGCTGCGCGGCGGCATGCCCGCGGAGGAGGGAGCCTGATGGAGTTTCTGCCCGTCGTCGTGGTCTTCGTGCTCTACTTCTCCGGCATCCCGATCGCCTTCGCCCTGTTCGGGGCCGCGCTGTCCTACTTCACATTCATCAACACGGGAAGCCCGGTGGACCTTATACTGCAGCGCTTCATCACCAGCACCGCCTCCTTCCCGCTGCTCGCCGTTCCCTTCTTCATAATGGCCGGCTCGGTCATGAACTACGCCGGGATAAGCAACCGGCTCATGAGCATGGCGGACGTGCTCACCGGACACATGACCGGGGGGCTCGCCCAGGTGAATGTCATGCTCAGCACGCTCATGGGCGGTGTTACAGGCTCGGCCAACGCCGACGCCGCGATGGAGAGCAAGATCCTGGTGCCGGAGATGGTCGCCAGGGGGTACGACAAGGCCTTCTCCGCTGCCATCACAGCCGCCTCGTCCGCGATAGCCCCCGTCATACCGCCGGGGATCAACCTGATAATCTACGCCCTGATAGCACGGGTGTCGGTGGACAAGATCTTCATGGGAGGCTACGTCCCGGGGCTGATCATGTGCTGCTCGCTGATGATCGCGGTTCACTTCATCTCCAAGAGAAGGGGATACAAGCCCTCGCGCGAGAAGAGGGCGACATTCGGAGAGGTGATGCGCCAGCTCCGCCAGTCCGGCTGGGCCCTCTTCATGCCGCTCGGCATCATCCTGGGCCTCCGCTTCGGCATGTTCACACCCACGGAGGCGGGCGCCGTCGCTGTGGTCTACTGCGTGCTTGTGGGCTTCTTCGTCTACCGCGAGCTGCGACCGCACCACTTCATCGAGGTGCTCAAAGACACGGTCTACGGCACAAGCACCGTGCTGCTGGTCATAGTCGCGGCGTCGGTGTTCGGCTACTACATGAGCTGGGAGCGCATACCGCAGACCATGGCGAGACTGCTGCTCGACATAGCCGACAACAAGTATGCCATGCTCATGGTGATAAACGTGCTGCTGCTGATACTCGGGATGTTCCTGGAGGGGGGCGCCCTGATGATCATACTGGCGCCGCTGCTGGTCCCTGTGGTCACGGGGCTGGGCGTCGATCCGCTTCACTTCGGCCTTGTGATAATCGTCAACATAATGATAGGCGGTATCACCCCGCCCTTCGGGTCCATGATGTTCACCACCTGCGGGATCACCGGAGTGGCGATACCCGACTTTGTCAGGGAGAGCATACCGTTCATAATAGCGCTCATCATCGCCCTGATCATAATAACGTACATCCCGGCTCTGACGCTCTTCCTGCCGGGACTGCTGGGCTAGCCATGCTGGTGTTCGGACACAGGGGGGCGTCGGGTTATGCCCCGGAGAACACGCTTCCCGCCTTCGAACTGGGGATAAAGCAGGGCTGCAACGGATTCGAGTTCGACGTGCAGCTCACATTGGACGGGGTCGCGGTCGTGATCCACGACTGGGATGTCGACCGCACCACGGACGGCTCGGGCGAAGTGCGCGCCCTGGACTACGAGGAGATACTCTCCCTCGACGCAGGGTCGTGGTTCGGCCCGCAGTTCGCCGGAGCGCGAGTGCCGCGCCTGGAGGAGCTGTTCGAACTGATCCCGGAGGGAATGCCGCTGAATCTCGAGATGAAGACCCGCCCCGGCGACCGTCCGGGGCTGGAGGAGCATGTTGCGTCTTTGATACAGGAGTACGACAAGACGGGGAGCGTCATAGTCTCATCCTTCAACCACGGGAGCCTGGTGGAGCTTCACAGGATCGCCCCGGAGATAAAGAAGGGACTCCTGTACGAGGGAGTGCTGGTCTCGCCGCTCGCCTACGGGAGGCGCGTAGTGCCGGACCTGTTGTACAGCTTGCACCCATGCCACGACTACGTGGATAGCTCCACGACGGAATCGGCGCACCGAGAAGGCGTCAAGGTCGCCTGCTGGACGGTTAACGAACCGGACAGAGCCCTGGAGCTGAAGCGGATGGGTGTGGACATAGCGATAACCAATTACCCGGACAGGCTGCTGGCCGCGCTGGAGGATTGAATCGTCATCCCGACTGAATTAAATACTCTCACGGAGGTAATCTGAAATGCGCTCTTTCGCACTAGCCGGCTGCGGCCGGATCAGTAAAAACCACATAGACACCTTGGGCGAACTTGAAAAAGAGGGCCGGGCGAAGCTCGTAGCCTGCTACGACTCCATCCCCGCGTTGGCCGATTCGGTCGCCGAGGCCACGGGCTGCCGCGCCTTCAGGTCGATCGACGAGATGCTTGAGTCCGTCCCGGGCGGCGTGCTCACGATATGCACCCCTTCCGGCCTGCACCCTGCCCACGTCGAGACCGCCGCCCGTCACGGTGTCCATGCCCTGTCGGAGAAGCCCGCCGGGACCAGCCTGGAGGCGGTCGACCGAGCCATCGACGCGTGCGACGAAAACGGAGTCTCATACTTCATAGTCAAGCAGAACCGATTCAACAAGACCGTAGCCCTCGTCAGACAGGCGCTGGAGGCCGGGCGCTTCGGCCGCCTCTACCTGCTGTCCTCCAACGTCTACTGGAGCCGCCCGCAGGACTACTACGACCTGGCCCGCTGGCGCGGGACCTGGGAGCTCGACGGGGGCGCGCTAACCAACCAGGCGTCGCACTACGTGGACATAATCCAGTGGATGGGAGGCGCCGTCGAGTCCGTCCAGGCCTTATCCGCCACTCTCGCTCGCCGCATCGAGGCCGAGGACACCATTGTCGTCAACCTCAAGTACCGCAGCGGCGCGCTCGGCAGCATCAACGTCACCAATCTCGTCTATCCCAAGAACCTCGAGGGCAGCCTCACCCTGCTGGGCGAGCGAGGCACAGTGCGCATCGGCGGTGTCGCCCTCAACAAAATCGAGCATTGGGAGTTCGACTCGCCCGACCCCATGGACAGCCGGATAGACGAGGTCAACACCGACCCTGACAGCGTGTACGGCTTCGGACACCTGCCCTACTATCGCCACGTACTCGATGCTCTCGACGGCAAGGAACAGGCGCTGCTCACCGGTCGCGAGGGCCGCAAGAGCGTGGAGATAATCCAGGCTGCCTATGAATCCGCCCGAACCGGCGAGGCGGTGAGGTTAAAGGGAAGAAGAGCGAAGGGAAGCCGCTGATAGAACGAGCACAGCCACCATCGTCATCCCGAACGAGCATAGCCACTATTGTCATCCCGAATGAACATGAGGGATCTAAGCAGGCGACACGAACGGACGCTTTTCCGTTCGTGTCGTTCACTTTTCCCGAGGAGCGCAGCGAAGAGGGTCCGCTCAGACTTCCTTTCTGCTGACCCACAGGTTGGCGACCGCGAAGATCGACGTGCCCGCTATCAGCAGGAAGGAGATCGCGTTTATCACCGGGGTGGAGCCGTCGCGTACCTGCATGTACATGTTTATCGGCAGGGTGGCCTGCGACCCCACGGTGAAGACGGTCGTGTTGAAGTTCTCGAACGACATCAGGAAGGCGACCGCCGCTCCACCGACTATCGAGGGCCTCAGGTACTTCAGCGTGACGTACCACAGCACCTCGGCCCGGTTCGCGCCTAAATTGTACGCGGCCTCCTCCAGCGAGCGGTCGAACTTCTTCAGCCTCGCGGAGACCACAAGCGCCACGATTGTCGAGATGAAGGACGACTGCCCCAGCACCACCAGCCAGAAGCCGGGCGCGAGCCACCTGATGTAGATCCCGAGTGCGTCCTCGATCATTATCCCCGCCGTGTTCGCGAACATCAGTATGGATATGCCGAGGATCACTCCGGGGATGACCAGCGGGGCTATCATCAGGAAGTAGAGAGCCCCCTTGAAGCGAAAGTCCTCCTGCTCGAACAGAAAGGCGGCGCAGGTCCCTAGGAAGGTCGAGATGACGGTCACAGCCAAAGCGGTTCTGAACGACGTGGCTATGCTGCGCAGGTTGATCTGGTCTTTGAATATGCCTAGCTTCTTCGGCCCTTCGCCGAAGAACCAGTCGAGGGTGAACCCCTCCCACGGCAGCGACGGGTACATGGAGTCGTTGAAGGCCAGCACCATCGTCACGATCAGCGGTGCGAACAGGATGACGAAGTAGAGGGCCATGAATACGCGAAAACCGATGTCGTATCTCCTGGAGGTTGGAAGCGACCTGATCATTTGACCACATCCTTCAGCTTCTGGCCGGTGAGCTTGAGTCCGAGCCAGATGATGAGCGAGGAGAGCAGCAGCAGTAGGAAGCCGAACGCCGCCCCCTGGTTCCAGTTGAAGTAGAGGATTATCTGGTTGTAGATCTGCTCCGTGAACCAGAGCGAGTTCTTCCCGCCCATCAGGTTCGGCGTCAGGTAGCTCCCCAGCGCCAGCATGAACACGATTATCCCGCCCGAGACCAGGCCCGGCGCGCAGTGGGGGATGATGATCGTGCGCCAGATAGCGGTCTTCGACGCCCCAAGATCGTAGGCCGCCTCGATGAGCGCGTCGTCCAGCGCGTCCATGACCCCTATCACCGGTACCACCATGAAGAGCATGCTCGTGTAGACCAGCCCCATCACCATGGTCACGTCGTTGTACAGCATCTCCACCGGCTTGTCGATCAGGCCAAGCGATACGAAAAGTTGATTGATGACGCCGCTCTCGCGCAGCAGGATTATCCAGCCGTAGACCCTGATCAGCTCGCTCACCCAGAAGGGGACCAGCACCAGCAGCATCAGAAAACCGCTTGCTCGCACCTTCGCGACCTTGGTGATGTAGAAGGCCACAGGCAACGCCAGGGCCATCGCCACGAAGGTCACCAGGATGGAGTAGCCCGCCGTTCGTACGAAGGTCAGCCAGTAGATGGGCTCCTTGAAGAAGGCCGAGTAGTTGACCATGGTGAAGCCGTCGCTGCCCGAGGAGGAGAAGGAGAGGCGCAGCAACTCCAGGTGGGGCAGCACTATCAGCAGGCCGAGCCAGAGGGCCACGGGAGTGAAGAAGAAGTAGAACCCCGCCCTGCTACTCTTCATCGTACATCTTCCAGTCTTCGGCGGGGAAGCAGAGGGAAGCGGACGGGTTCCATCCCACGCGAATCCTGTCCCTCGCCCTTATGTGGTCGAACTGCCTGGTCTGCGGCAGGGCGACGGTAAACTCGTCCGGAGATCCGTCAGGGGAGACCAGCAGGCGGCTGTTGCCTCCGTCGAACAGGATAGCTTTAACGGCGACCGGCAGGGAGTTGAAGCGCTCGTCCTCCTCCGGCGGGTTGATGACCATCGACTCGGGCCGCACGAAGAGGTCGTATGACGCCTCTTCGTCGACGCCGCCGTCCGGCTCGGGGACCTTCAGGCCGAACCGGCCGGAGTAGTTGGCGAGGATCTTCCCGTCGCTCCTGCGCAGAGTCACCGGCAGCTTGTTGTTCGCGCCGACGAACTGGGCCACGAAGGAGGAGCGGGGCGAATGGTAAAGCTCCTGCGGCGAGCCTATCTGCTCGAAGATCCCGTTGTTCATCACGGCGACCGTGTCGCTCATGACCATCGCCTCGGACTGGTCGTGAGTTATGTAGACGAAGGTCGTCCCCACCTTGGACTGAAGCGCCTTCAGCTCTACCTTCATGTGCTCGCGCAGCTTCGCGTCCAGTGCGCCGAGCGGTTCGTCAAGCAGCAGCACCGCGGGCTCCAGCACGAGGCAGCGCGCTATGGCTATTCTCTGCTTCTGCCCGCCGGAGAGCTGGTGTATCTCCTTCTTACCTGAGCCGGGAAGGCCGACCCGCTCGAGCATGTCCTCGACCTTGCGTTCTACGGATGTCCCCTTCTCGCCGCGGCGGCGGAGGCCGAAGGCCACGTTTTCGAAGACGTTCATCATGGGAAAGAGGGCCAGGTTCTGAAAGACCAGGTTCACCGGGCGCCTGTTCGGCGCGACTCCTTCCATATCGACGTCGTTAAGCAGAATCGTCCCCTCGTCCTGCCGGTAAAACCCGGCTATCATCCTCAGCAGGGTGGTCTTGCCGCAGCCGGAAGGGCCGAGTATGGAGAAGAAGCTGCCGTCCTCTACGTCGAAGGATACTCCATCAACCGCTGTGAAGCTGCCGAAGCGCTTCGTCAGGTTACGAATGGAGAGAGCGTTTTGCATGGGCGGTCACCTCTGAAGGGAGACCGGCGACGGTCCTTCGTCCGAAGTCCGCCGCCGGTCCGTTGTATCGGCCTATCTGGCCGCTTTTATCTTGTCGAGGGTCTTACCCTCCATCTCCTCTATGCCCGCCGGAACGGTCGGGTACCAGTTGATATTCGCCAGTACCTCGGGCGGCAGGCCGCGCTCGAAGTTAGCCTTGATCTCCTCGTCCAGGAACTTCACCGCGTCCTTGGACGCAGTCGCGTAGGTCTCGAGGTTGGTGTAAAGTGCCGCGTTCTCCGGGCGGAGCATGAAGTTGATGTACTTGTAGGCCGCCTCCACGTTCTCCGAGCGAGCCGGGATCGCGAATGTGTCGACCCACGCCAGGGCGCCGCTCTCGGGGGCAAGATAGTCGATGTCGGGGTTCTCCGCGTGCAGCTTCCAACCCGCCTGCTCCCACGCCGACGCTGCCCACACCTCGCCGGAGCGAAGAAGCTGAAGCAGCTGGTCGCCGTTGTCCCAGTAGGTCTTGACCGCAGGCTTGCCCTCGATCAGCACCTTCTCCATCTCGTCGAGGAACTTCTGGTACTCCTCGGGCTTGTCGTAGAGGGAGAACGGGTCGTATCCGAGCGAGAAGCCCATGCCTATGAGGGTCGGCCTCTTCATCCTGTAGGAGACCCTGGCCTCATACTTCGGGTCAAGCAGATCCTTGAAGTCCTTGATGTCAGGCGCGAGCTTCCTGTTGAGCACCAGCCCCTCGGTGCCGTAGATGTGCGGCACGGCGTAGGACTCCCCGTTCACTAAGGTGTTCTTCTTGACCGCCTCCAGCAGGGAGGGGTCGATCTGGTCGACTTCGATCTTCGAGTAGTCGATCGGCTGGTAGATCCCGTACTGCTCGACCACGGAGGAGATACGGTCCTGAGACGGCTGGGCGAGGTCGAAGCCTCCGCCCCGGGTCGCCCGCAGCTTGCTGATCATCTCCTCGTTGTTGCTCAGGGTGATCTCCACCTGGATGCCCGTCTCCTCGGTGAACTTGTCCACCAGCTCCTGAGGAGCGTATCCGGACCAGGTGATCACCCGCAGCACGGATGCCTCCGAAACTCCCGCCAGCAGAGGCAGGGTCAGGGCGATGACGCAGAACGCTGTCAACAACCTCTTCATACAAATCCCTCCTATTTTAAAAATATTGGGAAAGCGCCGACAAACCGACCTATGAATCGACTTGTGGCGTCGTCCGCTTATTAATTCTAGTTGCATCGTTCGGTGAAGTCAACAGAAAAATGTCGCCGAGGTCCTAAAGAGAGGTGGCGCCTGCGGCGAACTTATCGCTTTCGCAGGAGGTCCAGGATGAAGATCACGCCCCCGAGGCAGAGGAGGATGTCGGCTACATTCACAGTGAGCGGGCCGACCTTTAACCAGTCTACCACGTGGCCGTAAGTGAGCCTGTCCGCAATGTTCCCGGCGGCGCCCGCATACAACAGGGGCCAGGCGATCGAGCCGCGCATGTCCGTCAATATCCTGTGCATCGCGGCCAGTAGCAGAATGGCGGAGATGCTCATAAGCAGCGCCATGTTCGGCGAGGAACGGAGGAAGGAGAAGGCGACCCCCCGGTTGAAGCGGAGGGCCAGTGAGAGCAGGCCGGCTTTGCCTCCCTCGAGGGTCGCCGGTGTCGGTTCCAGAGTGGCCAGAGCCCACTTGCCGAGGACCAGGTGAGCCGTCAGGCCGGCCGCGAAGAGCGGAAGGCTCGCGTAACGCCTCGTCATCTCCGAGGCGGCGAGTGGAAGTAGTGGGTGTCCCGCTCGTCCTTGTACTCCTCGAAGACTGCCTCGAACTCATGGGCCACTCGCTCGAAGGCCCTGAGCACTGCGGGATCGAAGTGTTCGGGGTTCACCCTGCCGTCCCCCACGAGGATTATCCTCATCGACTCCTCGTGACTCAGGGGTGGCTTGTACGACCTAGCCGAGCGCAGGGCGTCGTAGATGTCCGCTATGGTGGCGATGCGCCCCTCCCAGGGTATCTCTTCTCCGCGCAGGCCGAACGGGTAGCCGCTTCCGTCCCACTTCTCGTGGTGGGTGAGGCAGACGTTCCTGGCCATTTTCAGCCAAGAGGCGTCCCCCAGTATGTCCGCTCCCCACTGGGGGTGCTTCTTTATCTCCTCGAACTCCTCCTCTGTGAGGGGGCCGGGCTTCACCAGTATCCCGTGGGGAATCTTGAGCTTGCCTATGTCGTGAAGGCGCGCAAACAGTGCTATATCGGCCTGTTCGGCAGCGTTCCTACCTATTTCCCTAGCGAGCAGGCGGCAGTACTCGCCTATGCGATCGATATGAGCCTCCGTCTCGTCGTGGTATATCCCGGTTACGAACTGAAGTTTCTCGGCCAGGTAAGCGTAGGACGCCTTCACCTCTCGCCTCAGCTTCTCGCCGTGGACCAGTCCGCCGAGGAAGGATGCGACCGGTCCCAGCGTCTCGATCATGAAAGAGTCCTTCCTCATCGGCCTGTCGAAGGCGATCTCGAGCACTCCCTCCTCCTCGCCCGCCTGGAAGAGAGGGATGAGCAGCTCGCTTCTCACCATGGGGTGAACGGGATAAGCGGTCGGGTGCGCTTGAACGTCCTCCACCCATACGGGGGTCTTCGCCAGGATGCTCTCCGCCGCGGCCAACCCGGTCTTTTTGACGACGCTGTTTGCCGTGAGCTCCCCGTTGTAGCCCTCCCAGGCCGCCAGCCTGAAATAGTCCCCCTCGACGGTTGTGATGAGGACTCCGAACGCGTCGAGATCATACAGAAGGGTGTTCAGCGTGGACGATATGGCACCCTCCACGTCCTGCGACCGAGCGAAGGAGCGGGAGTACTCCAGGGTGCGCTCCCAGAGACTCTCCCTTCCGCGCAGCTTGTTGTTCACCTGCTCCAGTTCCTGGTTCATGGCCTCCGTCTCCTGGTTGAAGGCGGAGAGCTCCTCCTGCTGGTGCAGGATCACCTCGAAGAGGTTTTTGAGGTGGCCCACGAACTGGTTCGTCTCCTTGACCATCGATGGTTTAAAGTCAGAGAAGCGGTTCGTTATGGTAAAAAGTGCCTCTGCGCCCCTGAGGGTGTCCCTGGCGTCTATCTGCGAGAGCTGAAAGCTCATCTCGTTCGCAAGCCTCTCTATTCTCGTTATGCTGCTCAGCACGCTCTTCTGCCAAAGTGCGAGCAGCAGCAGGAGAGCCGCGAGCGCGACGACGAAGAGTGCGCTGGCCGAGAAGATCGATGACACGGACGAGGCCACGAGCGGCAGGAGGGGGTATGCCATGCTGAAAGTGAGGCCGTAGACCAATGACTCCTGCCTCAGCATGACCCATGATCCCTGGTACGACTTGACCATCTCCCATCCTTCCTTGGCCGTATCCTTCTGAAAGATGAACCCGCGCGCCATCAGATGCTTAGACAATGCGGGGGACACCTGCGCCTCTCCCAGCCATACTATCTGTCCGACGTTGTTGGAGATTATCGGTATAAGGGAGTGGTCGCCCAGGCTGTTCAGCTCGTCGAAGTCGAGCCTGATAGCTGCGAAGACATCTTTTCCCATGACGTTGCGCACGCCGGTCAGAAGGTTGCGCCCGTAGACGTCGACCAGGTCGCTCACCTGCCACTCCTTAGACAGCAGCTCCTCCGAAAGAGCCATTCCCTCGTGAAGCCAGCCCTTCAGCACCCTCCCGACCCTGTCGCCATCGAGGACCGCGGCGACGAGCACGTCCAGACCCGTGTCGCAGGTATCCGCCCCTCCTACGATGGCGCGAAGCCCCTCCTCCCTCTTCTCTGCCTGTTTGCGCAGCATCAGGGAGGCCATCTGCAGAGCGTAGTCGCCCTGCTTCTCTATGACTCCGAGCTGGGCCTGGATCTTCGAATAGAGGCTTATAGCGCCCTGGACACAGAATATGATCACAAGGCACAATACGACAAATGAAAACAGGGGTTTTATGGAGAAGCTCAGACGATCCTTCACGGCACCACCCCTCCCGGGCGGGCAGAAGATGATGTATCGGAGGCTGCGCCGCCCCTTGCCCAGTGGCCCGATCTCAGGGTGAATATCTGCCCCCTATGGCGGAGATCTCCGTTTTTATCCACGGGAAACACGCCTCCGATGGTCTCCACTGATTCCAACTCGGACAGAGCGGTGGCGACGGCCTGTTTATCGCTCGACCCGGACATCTTCACCGCCGCGTCGAGCATCGCCACCGTGTCGTAGCCGATCGCCAGGATCATCCGAGGGATGCTGGATGTGTAGGTATTTCTGACGAACCGGACAAACTCGTTACCGGGAGAATCCCAGGCGATGTCCGTGTAGGACGCCGTGAACGCCCCGTCGCCGAGCGGACCCGCAAGAAGGGGAATCCTGTGCGACACGGCCCAGTTGGAGAGGAAAACGGGGATGCCGGGAAAACGGTGGCGCAGTTCCCGCAGCGCCACGGAACAGAGCCAGTCCGGCAGGACAAGCAAAACCGCATCCATGTCCTGCGCATAATCTTGCAGGTCCTCGATGCGAGTCTTCAGATCGCTGCTGAAGGAGACGATCTTTAGGGGCGGGGTGCCTATCGCCGACTGGAAATCTCGGATGAAGTCCTGGACGTGAGAGGCCGCAAAACCGCTGACTATGACGGCATAAGCCTTGATGCCCCTGTCGCGGGCCTCTTCGCCCAGCTCCCTGCCGCCGTTCTCGGGGCGGGGTCGGAACACTAGATCATCCGGCCGGGCAAGGCTGTGCCCGGAGGCCAGGCTTATAAAGGATATGCCCTGTCTCCTGGAGGCGTCCGCCAGTAGCGACGCGAAGGGAGCATTGATGCCCCCTATAACTGCGGCGGATTTTCTGGCCGCCGCCCTCTCTATGGCATTATAGACGTTCATATCGGACTCTCGTGTCGGGATGAAACGGTGTGTCTTCGAGCGAGCATTGAAGAATTCCATGGCCAGGACGACCGACTGCAGTGCCTGCTTGGAAACAACCGCTCCCGAGATATCCTTGTCGTCGTAGAACAGAGTCACCGGCACCTCGAGTCTATCGTCGGAAAAAAAGAAACCTGCGATAAAGATCGCCGCGAAAAGAATACCGACCGCTGCAGCGATGGTTGCAATAGCGCGTATTCTCATAGAACACCCTCTTTTCTCCAGGGGCTTCAACCTGTCCAATCTCGGGCCCGAAAAAGCGGAAACGCATTTTCGAGGGAGAAGATTTGAACAGAACTCGACTATTATAGCAAAGCTTTCACACAATGAGTCTGTCGTAAAAGCCTCCCGAACGACCGCATTATTGACAGTCATGACGAACATATACCGATCAGCCGCATTGTAAAACACAAGAAGCCCCGGTGCAAGACCCATCCTGAGTAGGGACCAAGGTCCCTCCGAGGCTGCGCATCGTTCCGTCATCCCGACGACTGCAGGGAGGAGGGATCTCCCGCTACTCCCTCCTGATGAACCTCGCAAGGTCGTCCATCGACAGGTGCGTCAGCTCTTGCACCGGAAGGGTGGAGAGCAGATCCCAGCCCATGTCGAGGGACTGCGCTATCTCGCGGCTCTCCGTCGCCCCCTGGCTCAGGAATCCTCTCTCGAAGGCCTCTCCGAAGGCCAGCGACTGCTGGTCCGCCTTGCTCAGCTCGTCCGCGCCGACCACGCCGGCGAGCGCTCTCACCTCGTGCACTCTGCTGTATGAGGCGAACAGCTGCCCGGCGAGGTTGGGGTGGTCTTCTCTTGTGTATCCGTGTCCTATACCGTCCTTCATCAGGCGCGACAGGCTCGGCAGTATCTCGACCGGCGGGTAGATTCCCCGCGCCTCCAGCTCCCGCGACAGGACTATCTGTCCCTCGGTGATGAAGCCCGTCAGGTCGGGCACGGGGTGGGTTATGTCGTCGTTGGGCATGGTCAGTATCGGGATCTGGGTCACGCTGCCGCGCCCGTTGCGCAGGACTCCGGCCCTCTCGTACAGTGACGCAAGGTCGCTGTACAGGTACGAGGGGTACCCCTTGCGGCTGGGCACCTCTCCCCTCGCGACCGACAGCTCTCGCAGCGCCTCGCAGTAGCTGGTCATGTCGGTCATTATCACCAGCACGTGCATCCCGAGGTCGAAGGCCAGGTATTCCGCGGTCGTCAGCGCCAGCCTCGGCGTGGCGATACGCTCCACGGGCGGGTCGTCCGCCAGGTTCAGGAAGAGGACCAGGTTGGTCCCGTGCCCCCCGGCGGTCAGCCTGTCCCTGAAGTATGCCGCGTCGTCGTGCTTTATCCCTATCCCCGCGAAGACCACGGCGAAGTTCTCGGCCCCGGCGAGCTTGGACTGGGTCGCGATCTGCACGGCGAGCGAATTGTGCGGCAGACCGTTGCCGGAGAATATCGGCAGCTTCTGCCCGCGTATCAGGGTCAACAGCACGTCGATGGAGGAGATCCCGGTGGAGATGAAGTCCCTCGGGTACTCCCTTCCCATCGGGTTGATCGCCGCGCCTCCCACCGGCCTTCGCACTCCGCCCAGCACCGGGCCGCAGTCGTCCAGCGGTGCCCCCAGCCCGGAGAAGGTCCGTCCCAGCATGGCGGGGGAGAGGGATATCTCCAGCTCCCGCCCCGTGAACCGTACCGAGGTCGCCGCGGGCGAAAGCCCCTCGGTCCCCGAGAACACCTGCACGAGGGTCGCCTTGTCGCTGACAAGCACCACTCGCCCCGCGCGCGGCGTTCCGTCGGGCGAGCGCACCTCGACAATCTCGTCGAAGCTCGCGTGGGGTATTTCCCCCAGCATCACGAAAGGGCCGGATATACTCCTCACTCCGACATACTCGGCATCGCTCATCTCAATCCCACGCTCCCCGCCGCTCGCGTGGCCAGACGCTCGCGGTCAATCTCCATCATTCGCCTGAGCAGCCTTCTCTTCAGGTCGTCGAACGCCTCCGGCTCCTCCCAGGGCAGCTCCCTGAGGTGCGCCAGCTCCACCAGCTCGTCCATCTTCCTGAGTGGCGACAGGGGACATCCACGCGCCAGAAGCCTTTTCGCCCTCTCGTGGAAGTCCAGCATGATGCTCAGGATCGCGATCCCCTTCGGCGGGGGACAGTAGGAGTCCGTTCCGAAGGCCCCCTGCTGCAGGTAGCCGTTTTTCAGCAGCGACGCAGTCAGGGCTGTCAGTTTCTGATCGTCGGGGAGCACGTCCTCTCCTACAAGCCTGATGATCTGCTGTATGGAGTCGTCCTCCGCCAGCAGAGCCCGCGCCTTGTCGCGCAGAATTCCCCAGGAGGAGTCGACGTTGGACTCGTACCAGTCCTTAACCTCGTCGCCGTACTCGCTGTAGGAGTCGGTCCAGCTTATCGCCGGGAAGTGGCGAGACCGCGCCAGCTGCTGGTCCAGCGCCCAGAAGCAGCGGATGAAGCGCTTGGTGTGCCTGGTCACCGGCTCGGTGAAATCGCCCCCCGGAGGGGAGACCGCGCCAATTATCGAGATGCTCCCCTCGAACCCGCCCAGCGTGGACACCCTCCCCGCCCTCTCGTAGAACTCGGCTATCCTGGTCGGCAGATAGGCCGGGAAGCCCTCCTCCGCAGGTATCTCGCCCAGCCGCCCGGATATCTCTCGCAGGGCCTCCGCCCAGCGGGAGGTCGAGTCGGCCATAAGAGCAACGTCGTAGCCCATGTCCCGGTAGTACTCCGCTATGGTGATGCCTGTGTAGATGGATGCCTCTCGCGCCGCCACCGGCATGTTCGACGTGTTGGCTATCAGCACCGTGCGCTCCATCAACGGCCTGCCCGAGCGAGGATCCTCAAGGACGGGGAACTCCTCCAGCACCTGGGTCATCTCGTTTCCCCGCTCGCCGCAGCCTATGTAGACGACTATCTGGGCGTCGCTCCACTTGGCCAGCTGGTGCTGAGTTACTGTCTTGCCCGTGCCGAATCCGCCCGGAATTGCCGCGACGCCTCCCTTCGAGATGGGGAAGAGACCGTCGATCACCCTCTGACCGGTGAGCAGCGGCTCGTCGGGGAGCAGACGCTCCGCGACCGGGCGCGGTGTGCGCACCGGCCAGTTGGAGATCATCGGTACGACTCGACTGCGCCCTCTGCCGTCGCGCAGGCGGGCGACCGCCTCCGTCCCCCTGTGGAAGCCGGCCGGCAGGATGGAGACTATCTCCCCCTCAACCCCCGGCGGGGTCATTATCCGGTGTTCGACCAGCGCTGTCTCGCGGATCACGGCCAGAGGCGTGCCCTCGGTGACCACGTCGCCGACCTTCCCGAGAGGAGTCACCTCCCAGGATGCGTCAGGGTCGAGCTGGAAGATCGAAGTGCCGCGCGAGATGAAGGCGCCCTCTTTCTCAAGCAGCTTGCCCAACGGGCGTCCGATGCCGTCGAAGATCGAGCCCAGCAGACCGGGCCCGAGAGCCATCGACAGGGGCGCGCCGGAGCCCTCCACCGGCTCGCCGGCGCGGAGCCCGGTCGTCTCCTCGTAGATCTGGATGACCGCCTCGTCCCCGTCCAGCCGGATTATCTCGCCGAGCAGTGCGAGCTCCCCCGCGCGCACCATCTCCCTCATGAAGAACTCCCTCATGCCGGATGCACGCACCACGGGGCCGTTGACTGAGACTATCCTTCCAGCGTTTCTCATGACCAGCTCCTCATAGGGCCGCCAGGAGGCGCTCCGCCAGGGCCTCCTTCATCTCCATGGATACGTTGTGCCAGTCCGCCCTCGAGCGCCACGATCCGTCCGGCGCCTCCAGAAGGACCCCTCCGGTGATGGCGGCGGGGGCGGGGTTGTACTCGAACTTGGGCCCCGGCAGCAGGGCGGCCGCCCTTCGCACGACCTCCCTGCCCAGGTGGGCGTCCTCCGCCGCCACGGAGAGCTTTATCACGCTTCCGGGCTGCAGGCCGGAAGCCGCGGACACCGCCAAGCCGGCCAGTATATCGATGTAGTTTTCGTGGTAGCGGAGCGCGGTAAGTTCGTGCTGCAGCATCATAATTGCCTCGTCCAGCAGGCTGTTCTGCAGGCGCAGCCTCTCCTTGCCTCGTGCCGCCTCGGCTCCGGCTATCTGCCTCTTTGCTATCTCCTCGGCTCGCCTTACGGCCTCCGAGTGGATCTGCTCCACCAGGCGTTCGACTTCCGCGCTCCTCTCCTCGAACATCGAGGCGGCCTCGCGCCTCGCTGTCTCCAGTATCGCGTCCCCCTCCTCGTCGCCGTGCTTCAGCAACAGGCTCTTAAGGGACGACAGCTTCTCCGGATTGCCAAGCTCGTAGCTCTTTCCGGCGGATGTCGAAATCTCGGTCAATTTATCCTCACTCCTATCGCCTCGCGGATGTACCGCGTCAGAAAGTCCGCCTCCCGCCGTGCGCCGTGCCTGTCCGGGATGATCACGAGCAGGGGGAGCTCCTCTCGCTCGCGCAGGGACTTCACCATGGCCGGAACCTGCTCCGCCGCCCTCTCGGTCATCACGAGCACACCGACGTCGTGACGCCTGGTCAGCACGTCCTCCACTGCGGCGGCCGTCTCGTCCGCGCCGACGGCCAGCACGCCGGGGATCCCGGCGAGCCGTAGCAGCACCAGAGAATCGTGGTTGTCACTGACGAGAAAGCCCTTCATCCGCTAAAGCTTGCCCAGTATCAGCAGGGAGACTATCACGCCGTAGATGGCGATTCCCTCCGCCAGCCCAAGGTAGATCAGGGTGGTGCCCAGCATAGCTGGCTTCTCGCCCACTACTCCCAGCGCCGCCGCTCCCACCACGGCCACCGCTATCCCCGCGCCCAAACAGGCCAGTCCCGTGGCCAGGCTCGCTCCCAGGAAGCCGAGCCCCGCCGCCGCGCCCGTCGCGATAGATTCCGCCTCCGCCGCCGAGGCCGCCGTGGAGATTGTCAGAGCGGCCGACAGGGCGAGCAGGACGAGCATGCTCAGCATGAAGAGCGCGAGCACGGCCCTTGGGCGGCGTATCGTCCTCCCCCGGAGGAGCCTGCCGGCAGCACAGGTGGCCAAGGCTCCGGCGACCAAAAGAATTGCACCAGTCATATTTATTAACCTCCTAGACAAAGGTCGGATCCCTCGTCGCTGCGCTCCTCGGGATGACGTAAAAAAGCTGCGCTCCTCGGGATGACGTAAAAAAGCTGTGCTCCGCGGGATGACGTAAAAAAAGCTGTGCTCCTCGAGACGACTTGCACGCGGAGAGTGGCGTCCCTACTCGCTCCGCCATGTGACGGGGCGAAATGGCGCGCCCCCTCCGTGGTAGAACTTGCCGAAGAACTCGTAGTACTCCAGTCGCAAAGTCTGTATAAAGACTATCAGCCCCTCCAGCCCAACTATGATGGCGTTTCCGACGATCAGCACCGCCGCGCGGAAGAGCGCCCCGCCGGGCAGGGAGTGGACCATGTCGCTCAGCATGAACACCGCCGCCGACAGCCCTGCGTGGTTCAGCGCGAAGGCCGCCAGTCTGACGAACGACGCCGTGTTGCTCAGGAACGACAGCAGGGAGTGGAAGACCGAGAAGGTGTGAACCACGGCGCCCTCTGCACCCTCCTGCGGGCCGAAGATCAGCCTCTCCAGCACCCCGCCGAACAGGATCACCAAGAAGAGAAAACCCGCAGCGGCGGACAGGGCGGTCGGCACTCCGCCGGACGTGAAGGCGATCAGCCCTGCGGCCGCGGCGGTCCAGTAGAAGAGCAGCCCCGCGACCCCCTCGCCTCCGAACAGCATCTTGCCAATACGTCCCTTTCGCCACTGGGCTATGATGTTGATCAGCACTCCCAAACTCATGAAGGCCACCCCGGCGAACAGGGACGTCTGGATCAGGCGGTCTATCCCGTGCATCGGAGAGGTCCAGAGCGACGGCAGGATCTCCTCGGAGCCGAAGACGCTGCCGTAGAGGAAGCCGAACAGCATCGCCGCGACCCCCGCTATTCCTATCACGGAGGCGAAGGCGCGATTCATGACCCCCCTTCTCTCCATGAGCCATGCCCCTGCGGTCAGAAGCAGGCCGTGCCCGACGTCGCCGAACATGAAGCCGAAGAAGAGGCAGAAGCTGAGCGCAACCATCGGTGACGGGTCGGTCTCGCCGTAGGACGGCAGGCTGTACAGGGCGACTATCTCCTGGAAGGTCCGCACCAGGAAGTTGTTCTTCAGCAGGGTCGGCAGAGTCCGACCGCGGCCCTCGAGCTCCACGTCGCTCTCGGTCAGCAAAAGGGTATCCGGCCCGACCTGGTCCAAGATCTCCTCGACCTTTGGCAGGGTGGGGGCGGGGATCACGCCCGACAGTACGAAGATCTCCCCTATCTCCCCCCGTTCGCGGCACAGGGAGTAGACCCTCTGCATCGTGAACACCGAACAGTAGAGTTTCTCCAGTTCCGTCCTGTGCTTCTCAAGGTAGTTCCTGGGCGCCTCGCTCACGGCGCGCGCCTCCCGCGACAGGGCGGACGTCTCCTCCTTCAGGCGCTCGCGAAGGTTCTCGCCCGCGCCTTCGAACACCTCGCCGAGCTCGTACTCCACCATCTGCAGCGAGCGGAAGAGTTTTTGAGCCTCCGGGTGGTAGCTGCGCGAGCAGAAGATGACCGCGAGCACGTACCCCTTGTCCTCCACCACTGGAAAAGCCAGCAGGGGGGTTACGTCCTCCATCTCCTCCAGTCGCTTGTAGCTATCGGCGGTCAGCCTGCCGAACGTGATGGACAGGTAGCGAGGCTTCAGCGCCTGCTCGACCCCCCGTCCCGCGGCCGCGAGCTCGTCCAGGAAGATGCCCGCAGCGGTCAGCTTGTCGGTCTTCTCCTCGATCGCCTCGGAGCGCTCCCTCCACTGGGCGAGCATTCTCTGAAGGGATTTCACCTGCTCGGATGCCTCCTCGATAGAGAGGGACGGAATGCTCCTGGCGCAGCCCTCGCCTCTTGCCTCGCTCGTGGACGTCTCCGGATCGGGCGGCGACTCCCCCGGGATCAGCCTGAACACGGAGTTCAAACTGTCCAGCAGTTCGTCGTAGGGGTTGCCGCGGAACGACACGACCCTCGCGAACCTTCCTCCCTGCCTGCCGAGGACGGAGTGAAGGGGCGTCGGTTCGAAGTTCCCCAGGGAGAGCAGTTCTGCCGAGACAAGCTCGATCTCTTTTCTGGGGCCCACCATGGAGACCCCCATCATCTCTACGACGGCCACTCTTTTCCTCCCTCCCTTCCAGCCGCGCCGGCACCCGGATTGATGAGAAAGCCACGCAGCCTCCGTGTATCGTAATGATACCGCACTCCTTCAATGATGGTGAACAGATCCTTTACCTCCAACTCTCTCAGCGTCAAGTACGCCAATGGCACGTGAACACCCGCCGATCCCGACCGGAAGATCTCAGAGGCAGCGCTCCACAGGAACCGGTACAGGTCGTGCTCAAGCTCCATCTCCACCAACGATACGGCCGTCGCGTCCCCGCCCGGGGCGTCCTCCGGGAAGGCCGCTCCGTAGCGGCTCTCCCTCATCAGCGCGACCATCGACCCAGCGTCCGGCGCGAAGGCGAAGGTGGTCAGCGCCTCGAAGCCGAGCCTGTATCTAACGGGCAGGGTCATCGCCAGCGCCTCCTCCGGCGACATCCTGAAGAACCTCCTGCCTCGATAGATCCAGTAGATGTTGATCAGGTCCACCCTGACGCCGAACAGCCGCCTCACCCACC